>JBEGML010000068.1:0-16050 GCA_041183145.1 Bacteroidota bacterium
GCAAGAGGGGCTCAGGTTACTGATATTGTTATCATCGTGGTGGCTGCCGACGATAGCGTTATGCCGCAGACTCGGGAAGCAATTAATCACGCCCAGGCAGCCGGTGTCCCAATTATCATTGCCATAAATAAAATCGATAAACCCGGTGCAAATCCTGATAAAATAAGGGAGGAGCTTTCGGGTATGAATATTCTCGTTGAGGAATGGGGCGGAAAATATCAGTGTCAGGAAATATCTGCCAAAAAAGGCCTCAACATTGAATTGCTGCTCGAAAAGGTTCTGCTTGAGGCTGAAATGCTCGATTTAAAGGCGAACCCGACCAAAAACGCCGTTGGAACTGTCATCGAATCTTCGCTTGACAAAGGTCGTGGTTACGTTACAACGGTTTTGGTTCAGGCCGGAACCATGCAGGTGGGCGATATTCTGCTCGCAGGATCATACTCCGGTAAGGTCAAGGCGCTTTTCAATGAAAGAGGCACACACATCAAACAGGCAGGGCCTTCAATGCCGGTCCAACTTCTTGGTCTCTCAGGCGCGCCAACCGCAGGTGATAAGTTCAAGGTGATGGATGATGAAAGAGAAGCAAAAGATATCGCACTCAAAAGACTGCAGTTGCTCAGGGAGCAGGGATACAGGACTCAGAAACATATCACACTTGATGAAATCGGCAGACGACTTGCAATAGGAGACTTCAAGGAACTTAACATAATCGTTAAAGGCGATGTTGATGGTTCGGTGGAAGCTCTGACCGATTCTTTATTAAAGCTTACAACTGAGAAAATTCAGGTGAATGTTATTCATAAGAGCGTCGGTCAGGTAACGGAATCTGATGTTCTGCTCGCTTCCGCTTCTAATGCCATTATCATAGGCTTCCAGGTCAGACCAAGTTCAGGAGCTAGAAAACTCGCCGAACAGGAACAAATTGATATCAGACTTTACTCTGTCATCTACGATGCCATAAATGAGGTAAAATCTGCGATGGAAGGCATGCTTGCCCCTGACTATGAAGAAAAAATAACCTGCAATATCGAGGTCAGAGAAACCTTCAAAATTTCCAAAGTCGGCACCATCGCCGGTTGCATGGTATTGGATGGAAAAGTAAACCGTAACACCAAAGTACGTCTCATACGTGATGGAATAGTTATTTTCTCCGGTGAACTCGGATCGCTCAAAAGATTTAAAGACGATGTAAGGGAGGTATCTACAGGCTATGAATGTGGCCTCAATCTCCATAATTTCAACGATATCAAGGTTGGCGACATCATCGAAGGATATGAAATGGTGGAGGTAAAACGCTGATAATCCTTTTTTCCTCTAAATCTTGTTGATAATTTTTTTGAGGGAAGATTTTTTTCTTACATTTGCAACCCCTTTTTAGGGACGTACCAACAAAAAAACACAAACACTGTGGATGCGCTGAGTTACAAAACCGTATCGGCCAACCGTGAAACGGTTAGCAAAAAATGGCTCTTGATTGATGCTGAGAATCTCGTTCTGGGAAGGCTTTCATCACAGGTTGCCAAAATCCTTCGTGGGAAGCATAAGCCCGATTTTACTCCTCATGTAGACGGAGGTGATAACGTTGTCATCATAAATGCTGCAAAGATCAAAATGACCGGCAATAAGTTCAACGATAAAGTCTATACCCGTTACACCGGTTATCCCGGAGGGCAAAGGTTTACTACACCTGGTGAGTTAATGAATACTTATCCTGAGAGAATGGTTGAACTTGCCATTCGCCGCATGTTACCTAAAAATCGTTTGGGTAAGCATGTGTTCGGGAACCTATACGTTTATCCGGGACTCGAACACCCTCATGAGGCTCAGAATCCAACCCTTTTCGATATTAAACCACTTCTTTGATTTTTCTATGTCAACCAACAATACTACCGGCCGAAGGAAAACTGCCATTGCCCGTGTTTATCTTACTCCGGGCTCAGGTGCTATTACCGTGAATGGTAAGGATTATAAATCCTATTTCAGCACCACAATGCTTCAGTACAAAGTAGTTCAGCCCTTCACAGTGTCGAATACTTTGGGTAACTATGACGTAAAAGCAAATATCGATGGCGGTGGTATCACCGGACAGGCAGAAGCACTTCGTCTGGGAATCGCCAAGGCTCTAGTCGAAGTGAATCCAGAAAACCGCCCTTTACTTAAACCCCATGGATTGCTCACACGCGATCCAAGAATGGTTGAAAGGAAAAAGCCCGGCCAGAAGAAAGCCCGTAAACGTTTCCAGTTCTCTAAACGCTAATCCCAAACCTCTAAATCCTTATCAATGCCAAGGGTCCCTTACAACGAGTTGCTTGACGCAGGTGTTCATTTCGGTCATCTAAAAAGAAAATGGAATCCGAATATGGCTCCGTATATCTTCATGGAGAAGAATGGTATCCATATTATCGATTTGAACAAAACTCAGATTTTGCTAGATCAGGCCTCTGAGGCCCTGAAGCAGGTTGCAAAATCAGGCAAGAAAATTCTCTTCGTTGCTACCAAAAAACAAGCAAAAGAGGTTGTCGCCTCTCACGTGAAAAACATTAACATGCCCTACGTGGTTGAAAGATGGCCGGGCGGTATGCTGACCAACTTCGCCACCATCAGAAAGGCGGTCAAGAAAATGGCATCTATCGACAAAATGTCGACTGATGGAACTTTTGACAATATCAATAAGAAGGAAAGACTACAAATTTCCCGCGAAAGAGAAAAACTCGAAAAAACACTCGGCTCAATTGCTGATCTTACGCGCCTGCCGGCAGCAATTTTTATAGTGGATATCGTCAAAGAACACATTGCTGTTGCCGAAGCTAAAAGACTGAATATCCCAACATTTGCTATTGTTGATACAAATTCAAATCCGAATCTGGTAGACTTTCCAATACCAGGTAATGACGACGCATCGAAATCTGTAGATCTCATCATACGTACAGTTTCCCAAGCAATTCAGGAAGGACTTGCAGAGAGAAAAATCGATAAAGACAAGGATGAGGCTGCTGAAGATGGTGATGATGACTCAACGGCTTCAGCAGAAGTTGCTGAGGTGGAAGAAACAGAAGAGAAAACAGCAAGGAAAAGAGGCCCCAAAGCTTAAAATTTAAACCAATGTCAACCATAAATATCACTGCAGCCGATGTAAATAAACTGCGCTCTCAAACAGGCGCAGGAATGATGGATTGCAAAAAAGCGCTCACTGAAGCTGAGGGCGATTTCGAAAAAGCAATCGACATCCTTCGTAAAAAAGGTCAAAAAGTTGCTGCCAATCGCGGTGATCGATCGGCAACAGAGGGTTATGTAATAGCTAAAATTTCCGACGATCAAAAGTCAGGCATTATACTATCTCTGAACTGTGAAACAGATTTTGTTGCCAAGAATGATGATTTCGTCAGGGTAGCAAACCAGTTCGCAGATTTTGCTTTAGAAAAAATGCCGGCCTCTGCAGAAGAACTTCTTTCCCTTACCATGGATGGTCGCTCCGTCTCAGAAATTATCACTGAAAACATTGGAAAAATCGGTGAAAAAATCGAAATAGGACGCTTCTCTAATATCAAGGCTGAAAAGGTTGTGGCGTATAACCATCCGGGTAATCGTGTTGCAACTCTTTTGGGATTCAATAAGAACGCATCTGAACAAACCCTGAAAGATATTGCCATGCAGGTTGCCGCAATGTCACCTATAGCTATCGATAAAGAAGATGTAGATGCTGAAATGCTCAAAAGAGAAATCGAAGTTGGAAAAGAACAAGCAAGAGCAGAAGGCAAGCCCGAAGACATGTTGGAGAAAATCGCACTCGGCAAACTCACTAAATTCTATAAGGAAGCTACCCTCAATAACCAGGAGTTTATAAAAGACAGCAAACTTTCTGTTCTTCAGTATATGGAAAGCGCTGAAAAGGGGCTAAGGGTCACAGCATTCAGCCGCGTTGCTTTAGGCTAAACCAACCTCATTAATAAATTTGAGCCGCAACTGCGGCTCTTTTTTTTGTTTTTACTTTTATTTCTTTGTTATTGAGCGCAGTCATTTAATTTTGCTCCACAGTTTTTCACAACTTAATGAAGTATAAAAGAATTCTCCTCAAGCTCAGCGGCGAGTCGCTGATGGGTAATAAACAATTCGGTATCGAAAATGATCGTCTAACCCAGTATGCGAATGAAATAAAACTTGTTGCCGATCGTGGTGTTCAGGTTGCAGTTGTGATCGGGGGCGGTAATATTTTTCGCGGTATTCAGGCAGAGGAAGGTGGCATGGATCGCGTTCAGGGAGATTACATGGGAATGATTGCTACGGTCATCAACGCAATGGCTTTGCAGAGCGCTCTGGATCAGATGAAGGTCCAAACCAGACTACTTTCTGCCATAAAAATGGAACAGATATGTGAACCCTTCATACGTCGCAGAGCTGTTCGTCATCTTGAAAAGGGGAGGGTGGTTATTTTTGGTGCAGGAACCGGTAATCCTTATTTTACCACCGATACAGCCGCATCATTGAGAGCTGTGGAAATTGAAGCAGAAGTAATTTTGAAAGGAACCCGAGTTGATGGTATTTATACAGCCGATCCCGAAAAGGATAAAACAGCATCTAAATATGATGCACTGACTTTCGATGAAGCTTATTCCCGTGGCCTCAACGTAATGGATCTAACAGCTTTCACCCTCTGTAGAGAAAATAATCTTCCCATCATCGTGTTTGATATCAATAAAGAGGGAAATTTGCTTAGAATTCTTGATGGTGAAAATTTAGGAACCATCGTAACCGTTTAACTGACAACCTTGATTTTATGAGTACTGATAAGATAAAACAATGCCTGGATCTTGCTGAAGAACAAATGAAAAAAGCCCTTCAGCACCTTGAGAACGAATTAATAAAAGTAAGAGCTGGAAAGGCAAATCCGGCAATGCTGGAAAATGTTCAGGTCGATTATTACGGGTCCTATGTTCCGCTTCATAATGTTGGAAGTGTTAGTGCCCCGGATGCAAGAACCCTAGTGATTCAACCCTGGGAAAAAAGTATGCTTACCCCAATTGAAAAAGCCGTTCAGGCCGCTAACCTTGGATTTAACCCTCAAAATGATGGCACCATTATCCGAATTAACGTTCCACCCCTGACAGAAGAAAGAAGAAAAGATTTGGTAAAGCGTGCCCGAACCGAAGCCGAAAACTGTAAAGTAACCCTTCGTACGGCTCGTCGTGATGCCAACGAGCAGCTTAAAAAGCTTTCCAAGGAAGGCGTCCCGGAAGATTCTATTAAATCTGCTGAGGCGAAAATTCAGACACTTACAGACAATTATTCGCTAAAAGTAGATAAGGTAATTGAATTGAAGGAAAAAGAGATCATGACGGTTTGAGAAATCAAAATGGATAATCCATCACTGCCCATGCCGGGCAATGATCTGAGTGTACCGCATCAGCATCAAGCCCCACATGAATGATTTTCTCACGCAGACGCTCTGAGGCTAGAACATAGTCAATTCTCCACCCCAGATTTTTTTCTCTGGATCTTGCTCTGAAGCTCCACCATGAATAATTCCCCGGATTCTGATTAATGATTCGAAAAGAATCCACAAATCCACTCTCCAGAAAATCGTCAAACCAAGCTCTTTCTTCAGGCAGAAATCCCGAAGTCTTCTGATTACTTTTTGGATTATGAATGTCTATTGATTTATTACAGATGTTAAAATCTCCACAAAGAATTAGTTGTGATCGTTCTTCTTTTAACTGATCAATGAAACCACGGAAGTCACCAAGCCATTTCATTTTGAAATCTTGACGATGCTCTCCGCTGCTCCCTGAAGGCGCGTAAACACTTGCGATGGATATTTCACCAAAGTCGGCACGTAAAAATCTACCTTCACTGTCATATTCTTCAATCCCGCACCCCTCCCTGATTTGATCAGGCTCTTTCCGAGCTAAAATGGCTACGCCACTGTAACCTTTTTTTTCTGCAGGAAACCAATAGCAGTGGTACCCAAGAGAACGAAATACATCCTGATCAATCTGATGGCTTTGCGCTTTAATCTCCTGCAGGCAGATTACATCTGCGTTTGCTTGCATAAGATATTCGGCCAGCCCCTTCCCCATAGCACTGCGAATACCATTTACGTTGTAACTTAAAATTTTCATAACTAAATTATTTTGGCACCCATCGCAAAGAAAATTCTTTGGATTCTAAAACCATTTTGCTGTTTTCTCCTTTGTTAATTTCATGTAGTCTTATGTCAGATCCACTTATCTTGTTTATTAACCCAAATCCAAGTTTCATAATTGTTATTTTAGTTAAATGATTAGATTGACTGGGACTGTCAACTTCAAATGCCGTACTGTCTTCCAAAAGCCAAACTTGAGCTAAATTTATTAAATCCCGGAATTGATTGGCACGGTCGTTATTACTTTTTGATTCTTCAATGGTAGTAATAACAGGAATACCATCTGGTAGGTATTCAGAAACAGTGTTGTGGTATCTTTTCGGTTCAATAAAATAATTTTCATCCGGTTCAATTTTTTTTAAACTTAGTCTTGGTATGGGCTTTATTTTTACACCGATAAGAGGTTTGCGTGTAGATTCCGTTTCAATCATCGTAGGGCTTACGTGTTTTTTTTCTGCAAGTACCGCGGTAACAGCAGTTTTTGTTTTTTCGGAATAATTTCTTGAGTCTGAAATTGATCTTTTTTGGGTTCTGTCAGTAAATTTTTCTTTAGTGGGCAGTATGCTTATGAGGTATCCTGAAATAGTTAATATCGCCAGAATAGCAGCAGCCACTCTCAGCATTATTATTTTTTTCAGTGAAATTATTTTCCCTGGTTTCAGCTCTTTTTTGTAAAGAATTTTTTTGTCAGGAAACATAATATCCTCATTGCTCTCCAAAATGGTAAGACTGAATAGGGAGGCTTCTTTTTTTAGTGTCTGATGGGTTTCTAGTAAGTTACTGAAGTACGACTGCTCTTCTTCGTTCAGGTTGCCCTCAAGATGATCAATTTGCCATTCTTCCCATGTTTTGTGATCAGCATCGGTATGCACTCCTTTTTTTAAATACCCGAAGTCTGAAGTAAACGCTATTTCTGAAAAATCTGAATTGGAATTCCAGTCCGGAAAATGCTCCGTGAGCTCAGGGTTGTTTATTAAAAAACTCTTCAGTTCTGCAGCTTCTTTTTTACCCAACTTCCCATCCAGATATTCGGCTAATATAACAGCAAAGTTTTCCCTGCTGATCTTTGTGTTTTTTTCTTTCATATTATTAAATCCATAGTGCCGAAAAACATTTTCATTGACGCTCTAGCTCGGTATATGTACACCTTTACCTGACTGTCAGAGAGTCCCGTTATTCCGGCAATTTCTTCATAAGAATAACCTTCATAATCTCTTAGTAACACCACGGTGCGTTGAATGTCAGGCAATCTTCTGAGAGCTGACTCCACAATATCTTTTAAACCTGCCTTTACGGGCTGAGTAGTACCTTCATTGCCTGTCCATTTTTCAATAAATTCTGTCTTTTTTTCCTTTCTGATAACATCTATCATCGTATGATAGGCAGAAGTAAAAAGGTAGCTTTTGGCTTTCTCATATTCAACGCTGTCAACTTTTTCCCAGAGTTTTGCGTAGATGTCTTGTACAATGTCTTTGGCTCGCTCTCTGTCTTTTAAATTTTTAAAAATAAACCTGAATAGTCTGTCGGCATATTCGTCAACGCAGGCATTGTATTGCGCAATGTTCATTTTTCGATTCAAAAGATCCTGGCTTGGGACGGACTCAGGTCAGTAAAAGTTACATCCTACCTGCCTGTTCTGATCTTCTTTTTTTTTGCTTCAAGAGCTTTTGATCTTTTTGCCAGCACCCTTGTAATTCTCTCTGCTTCCTCTGTAATCCGTGTTACTGATTCCATCAGGCTATCTTGTCCCGGAACGGCCGGTTCAGGTATCTGATTGCTTATGTAGTTAACAAATTTCCAAATCTCCAGAACTTCCGATACCGGGAGTTCATAGGGTTCATATGCTGTATTCAGAGAGCGCAGTAGGAAATTTTTACGAATCTTAATTTGGTTATAAATGATTTTAAATACAATTCCCTCATCGCGTGTTACCACAACATACGCGCCGCCATCTTTTACCTCATGCCAGTCTGATACATATTCCCCTATAACATAAGATTTATCAGGGATGGGTAGCATTGAATCGCCGCTGATTTGAAAAGTTCTGTATTTCCTGTCTGTCGAGAGAAATGGTAACTGAAAAGTTGGAAGTGTTCTTATATATTCCGGATCATGATAACCTTCCGTATAGCCGGCCCGTGCGCGTTGAGGAACGAGTTCAATATTTTCATGGTTGCGGGAATCTACCGTTGTGGCTAATATCCTCAGTTTAGTTCCTTGCACATAATCTCCTTCGTTTTGATTGGCTTTTAATGCCTGCCAATCCGGGTTGGTGCTTAGATTTGAGCCCAGCAGGCTATCAGCGCTTATGTCGAAGTAGCTGGAAAAATCCATCAGGGTTTTCAGGCCTGGTTCGGCATATGCGTTTTCGTAATTGTTGATAGTGCTTCTCGAAATACCTATTCTTTTGGCCATCTCCTCTTGAGAGAGTTTTTGTCGCTTTCTTAGGTACTGAAGGTTTTGTGCAAAATATGTCATGACAGAAAAAAGGTCATTTTTTGACCTTATTTCTGTCAAAAGTAGTTTTTTTTCTGATACAAAAGCTTTTACGTTACCAAATGCTTATTTGCTTTCAAGCATCGCAATAAGTCTTTTTTGTGTTTTTGAAAGTTCACGGACAGAATCCAGTTCTGACCTTAAAAAGAGATTTTCTGACCTCAATCGAATTAGCTCTTCTTTTATTTCCTGTGGTAAAATTCCCAGATCAGGAGTGCCGCTATTTAAAGTTTCATAATCCAAGCCCAGGGCCTTTAAAATACTATTTAGGGTAATTTGGTTTACCATCCCGGTTTGTTCAATTTGTGTGATAAGCGGGCGGGTTTTATATATACTGTCGGCCAGTTGCTTTTGTGTTAAACCTTTGTGTTCTCTGAATTTCCTGATTTTTAATCCGATATGTGACATAAATATTGTTTTTTACAAATATAGAATAAAACCATTTTTTTGCAAGTGAATCATTTTCTTACTGGCATTAAATAAGAAAAGACGCCCTGCAGCCATATTCTCTGCATCTGTAAGCCATTAATAAAATAATCTTAACTCTGGTTTAAGGTAAAATTCTTCGATTTAATCCATGTTATTCGTTGGATTGAAATGCAATCATTATTTTTGACCTTATTTTAATCAAAAATGAGTCGGCAGCAAAGAAGTATCGTGCATCTTGATATGGATACTTTTTTTGTTTCGGTATCCCGTCTTGAAAATTCTTCGCTTTTGGGCAAACCTGTATTGGTTGGTGGTTCGGGCGACCGTGGCGTAGTTGCAGCTTGCAGTTATGAGGCCAGGACTTACGGAGTTCATTCTGCCATGCCTATGAAGCTAGCCAGAAGATTATGTCCCGATGCTGTTGTAGTACGTGGAGATTTTGATCGTTATAGTTACTATTCTAATCTGGTATCTGACATCATAAATGACTCAGTACCTGTTTATGAAAAAGCCTCTATTGATGAGTTTTATATTGATCTCAGTGGAATGGATCGTTTTTTCGGATGTTATACCTATGCAAGTATGCTTAGAAAACGCATTATGGCAGAATCAGGTTTGCCGGTGTCTCTTGGATTTTCTGTTAATAAAACGGTTTCTAAAGTTGCTACAGGTGAGGCTAAACCAAACGGGGAGCGTAAGGTAGATAATGGCCTGGAAAGATCTTTTCTGGCTCCTTTAAATGTCACCCGTATTCCTATGGTAGGTGAAAAAACAGCCAAAATACTTTATGAAATGGGCGTTTCTAAAGTTGAAACGCTTCAGCAACTTTCTCCTCAGCTTTTGGTCAATGTTCTGGGTGAAAACGGTATGCTATTGTGGAAACGCGCCAATGGTATCGACCATTCCCCTGTTGAGCCTTTTTGTGAGAGAAAATCAATAGGGTCTGAAGAAACCTTTGAGCAGGATTCTATTGATGTAAGCATGATGCTCGCTACTTTGCTGCGTATGACCGAACATCTTGCATTCAGGCTCAGGACCGAGAATAAGCTTACAGGCTGCGTGACTATAAAAATCAGATATGCCAATTTTGATACCCATACGCAACAGTGTAGAATCCCGTATTGCTGTACCGATCATCTGCTGAATGCAAGGGTGAAAGAGCTTTTCACTAAACTTTATCAAAGACGAATGTTGGTCAGGCTTATTGGTGTTAAGTTCTCACATCTGGTACATGGTGGACATCAGATTAATTTATTTGATGATGTAACAGAGATGCTTAATCTCTACCAGGCTATCGATAAAATGAAGCAGAAATTCGGTGAAGATAAGATTCATCGTGCGGCCTACGAGGTGAAGACTGAGCGTTTTGCCGGCAGCTTCAATCATCGAGAAAATTCCTCGGATCAGTCCTAAGGAAGCCAGAGACTACCAGAACATGAAGGTCTTAGGCTTCCGGTAACAGAGGGCAGAGTATTAGGAACAGAGAGGTAGCGATTGAGCCCTAAAAAAGCGAAAATTAAAGCCTCTTTAAAATCAATGATGTTGTTATCAGGGATGATGATTTCGGCACCATTTGAATGGTAACGGATTCTCTCGATGAGGTAAAGATGATGCGCTCCGCCTCCTGTTACAAGAACCTTTTTTAAATGGTTTCTCCTGACGATACTTCCGATTTGGAAAGCAATGTGTTCGCATACGGTGGCGAGTATGTCTTGGCTATTTAAATGGGGTGTGAATTGGTCAATAATTGGCAGGAACTTTTTTTCTATCCACTCCCGGCCAAGCGATTTAGGGCCTTGTTGTCTGTAATAAGATAGGCGATTTAAGGCGCCTAAAAATGATGGATTAATATGTCCTGAAGCTGCTTTTTTGCCGCCTTTGTCGTAGCTTTTTCCTGTTTTGGAAATAACAAAATTCAATGGCAAGTTACATGGAGAAACATCGAAGGCAAGGTGAGTTTTCTTCATTTTGAAGCTGATATTGGCAATTCCGCCTAAATTCAAGCAGGCGTCGAAAGAAGAAAAAAGCTCTCTGTCGCCTAAAGGTACCAGTGGCGCTCCCTGTCCGCCCAATATGATGTCTTGCAAACGGAAGTCATTTACGCAAGCAATACCCGTGATACTAGCAATAGCACCTCCGTGACCAAGTTGAAAACAGGCAAGCTTCTGAGGTTGGTGAAAAATAGTGTGACCATGACTGGCAATGAGCATGGGTTTTTCTGAGTTGTCTTTTAAAAATCTCTGTACTGAAAGTCCAATAAATTTTCCGTATTGAAGATGTGCGGCAGACAATTCCACGGCAGAAAGGTGTGCCGCATTGCGTAAAAAAAATTTCATTGCCGAAGAATACCGCTGGGTTTTTGCTTGAAGAATTTGTGAATCCCAGTGTTTACCTATCTTTTCGAAACGGCAGAGAGCGAGATCAAGTCCGTCTGTGGAGGTTCCCGACATAAGTCCAAGAACAATGAAGTAAGGTTTTTTTCTAAAATCGCTCATTTGTTCCCCGAAACTGCGAAATTTGTGGCACATAATAAGCGTCAACATGTACTTTGATTTGTCTGAGGAGCACCTCATGATTCAGAAAGCAGCAAGAGATTTTGCACAGGAAGTGCTGAAACCCGGAGTGATTGAGCGTGATGAAGCTCAGAAGTTTCCTGCTGATGAAATAAAACAAATGGGTCAGCTGGGATTTCTCGGAATGATGGTAAGCCCTGAGTATGGAGGAGGTGGTATGGATACCATTTCGTACGTTCTGGCAATGGAAGAAATTTCTAAGGTCGACGCATCTGCCTCAGTAGTGATGTCTGTCAATAACAGCCTTGTGTGCTGGGGAATTGAAACTTTTGGTTCTGAAGAACAAAAAAGAAAATATCTGGTGCCCTTGGCAAAAGGAGAAATTATCGGGGCATTTTGTCTTTCTGAACCCGAAGCAGGATCTGATGCTACCTCCCAAAAAACAACGGCTATAGATATGGGAGATCATTATTTGCTTAACGGAACTAAGAATTGGATTACGAATGGAAGTTCTGCCTCGGTCTATCTCGTGATGGCACAGACAGATGTCGCAAAAGGTCATAAGGGTATCAACTGCCTGATTGTTGAAAGAGGTATGCCTGGCTTTCAGATTGGTGCTAAAGAAAATAAAATGGGCATACGCGGATCCGATACTCATTCTTTGCTTTTTACCGATGTAAAGGTGCCAAAGGAAAATCGTATTGGTGAAGATGGCTTTGGATTTAAGTTTGCTATGAAGACACTCTCTGGCGGAAGAATCGGAATTGCTGCTCAGGCTTTAGGTATTGCCAGTGGTGCCTATGAATTAGCCCTTGCATATTCAAAGGAAAGAAAAGCATTTGGTAAAGAAATAAGTAAGCATCAGGCTATTCAGTTCAAACTGGCTGATATGGCTACAGAGATCGAAGCGGCTCGTCTTATGTGTCTGAAAGCTGCATGGATGAAAGATCAGCATCTTGACTACTCTACCTTATCAGCAATGGCAAAACTTTATGCATCACGTGCGGCAATGTGGGTAACTACCGAAGCTGTGCAGGTGCACGGGGGCTATGGTTTTGTGAAAGAATACCACGTAGAGCGATTGATGCGCGATGCCAAGATTACTCAAATTTACGAAGGCACCTCAGAGGTCCAGAAAATAGTCATTTCCAGAGCCTTGTTGTCTTAATTGAAGGCGGCAAGAAACTCCTCCATTTTCATGCCGCGTGAGCCCTTAAGTAATACCGAAAGATTAGTCTTGTCGGTATTTTTTATGGCCGAAAAAAGGACGTTTCTGTCTGTAAAGTGAAGAATGTTTTTGGGTTTATTTTTACTTTGCATATATGCCTTTGAAAACTCTTCTCCCAGCACCATTGCGCTTAGATCAGGCAATTCTGAAATTTGTTTAAGTATGGCCAAATGTTCATCCTGACTATCCTTGCCAAGTTCAAACATATCTCCCAGTACTATCAGCTTTTTACCTGTCGTCGGGAGGTCTGCCATTAGTTTTATTGCTGCTGAAACACTTCCGGGATTAGCATTATAGGTGTCGAGCATGATTTTGGCCTTCCCTTCACTTACCCACTGAGATCTCTGATTGGTGGGTTTGTAAGATTCTATGCCGGCCTTAATTTCATTAACGCTTAGACCCATGAAACAACCAATAGCCGAAGCACAAAGCAAATTTGAAAGATGGAAATCTCCAGATAGATGGGATTGAATTTTTCCACTCTGTAAATTCTCGTTACCCTTTTTCCAGCTAAAAGAAAACGACAGGAAAGGGTAGATATCTTCTTTTTTCCCTCTAAGCTGCACATGTTCTCCTGTACCAAATAAAATGCGGTGATTTTCTGCCGATCTGTTCATGAGTAGTTCATCATCAGCATTAACAAACGATAAACGTTTGCCAATTTTTAAAAACTCAAACATTTCTGATTTGGCTTTTATAACCCCCTCAACACCACCAAATCCCTCTAAATGAGCTTTCCCAATATTGGTTACAATTCCAATATCGGGCTCGGCTATTTTACAAAGTTCCTCAATTTCGTGGCAATGATTTGCTCCCATTTCAATCACCGCAACCTGATGCTCCCTGCCTAACCTAAGGAGTGTTAGCGGTACCCCGATGTGATTGTTCAGATTGCCAAGTGTGGCAAGGGTATTGAATTTCTGAGAAAGCACATGGTACAATAGTTCTTTGGTGGTGGTTTTTCCGTTGGATCCGGTTACAGCAATAACAGGAATAGAGAACTTTCGCCTGTGATGTCGGGCGAGCATTTGAAGTGTCTCAAGACAATCTTTGACCTTAATGACCTTGTCACCTGACAGATCAACATCTTCATCCACCACAACCGAAGATGCTCCTGAGTCTAGCGCTTTTTTTGCGAATAAATTGCCATTAAAATTCGCTCCTTTCAGAGCAAAAAACACTGATCCAGTCTGAATATTTCTGGTGTCAGTACTTATCTTTTGCCCGCATTCCAGAAATCGTTGGTATATTTCCTCCATAGTCAAAAAAAAAATTAGCCCCGATTTACCGAGGCTAATTTAATGATGATTTCCTCTATTTGTTTCCAGTGTAAAGGAAGGTGCTGTATTTGAGATAAATTATCTACTGTTAAAACCCACCGGACTGCCGACTCTTGTCATTGCGCAGCGGAACCCAATGTAATTTGTGCTTTGGCGTTCATCGAGATACCTTCTTGTTCCGGGATTCATCCAATAGGCGCGATCTTTCCACGAACCGCCCTTATATACTCTTGCCTTGTCATCAATCATGGAATTCATATCAGTATCTTCCTCGCCTCGTTTAATCGCATCATACATTCCTGAAGTTTCAGGGAATTCTCCTTCCGGCACAGACAACCAATCGTCAGAAGCTTGGGATTGTAAATCCCCATCAAGATAATTGATGTTATCGGCGCGTCTGTAGTTTCTTCTCTCAACTAAATTGTCTTTTTCGACATCAACATTGCGGTATTTTAAGTGACCAAGAGAGTCTTTATCGGCCACAGTACCATCCTCATTGAGTTCTTTGGTTTGGAAAACATTGCCTCTGAATGCTCTGAAGTCGGAGCGGTCTTCGTTTGATAAAGGACGATATACATCCATTACCCATTCACTGACGTTTCCTGCCATATTAAATAGGCCATAATCATTTGGCCAGTATGAATAAACTGGTGCTGTGATATCAGCATTATCATTCAGATTTCCTGCAACACCCATGTTATCACCACGTCCGCGTTTAAAGTTTGCCATCATACGACCGATATTTGCATCCATATCATTACGAACATAGTGACCATTCCATGGGTAAAGCTTCCTTTGGCTCACAACTTCATCCATAGTGTTGCCGATAAGCCCGAGGGCAGCAAATTCCCATTCTGCTTCCGTTGGAAGGCGATATTTTGGCAGAAGGATACCATCTTCCATCCTTACTTTCCTCTCGCCGGAGCCTTTTGCATTGAGATCAGGGAGGTTTTTCTTGACTGTTCCCTCATATTGGCCTACCAAGTAGGCATCTGTATTAAAATTGTTTTCGTTTACCCAGGTTGTCGGATCCCAATCCAATACTCCTTCACGAACCAGAATGAATTCATTCACGCGGTCGGTTCTCCAGCTACAAAAGTCATTTGCTTGTAACCAATTCACTCCTACAACCGGATAGTCTCTGTAGGCAGGATGTCTAAGATAATACTCGACATACGGTTCATTGTAGGCAAGACGGTCGCGCCAAACCAAAGTATCAGGCAACGCTTTTTTCAAAACTTCAGGATAGTCAGTAGCGTAAACGTTTCTTACCCAGAAAAGATATTCAAGGTAGTTGAAATTTGAAATCTCCGCTTCATCCATATAGTAGGAGGAAACTGTTACTCTTCTGGGGCTCTGATTCCATTCGTACATAACATCTTGCTCTGTACGCCCCATGGTAAAGGTGCCGCCTTCAATGAGCACGAGCCCCGGGCCGGTTTCTTGTTCCTGATAAGGGCTTTTTTCGAAACCGCCGTTTTTAGGGTTGTTAAACTCCCATCCGGTAACATTGGAACTTTCCTCAGAGCAAGAGGCAAGCAATAAGATTCCGGTTGCGATTGGAACGATGTTTTTGAGCATGTTCATGATTTTGTGAGTTTCCTGGTCTGTGAAATAACTAGAAAGTAGGGCAGTCTATTGTGTTGAAACGCTTCTTTTTGACCTTGCATTTGAGGTTTAAAATCAGACTCACTTCATGCGAACCTGAAGAAGCGGTACTTAAGCGGGAAACAGTTACATCATAGCTGTAGCCAATTCGGTATCTCTCCTGTTTGAATCCAATCAGAACAATTACTGCATCCTGATGGCGATACCACACGCCACCTACGATGGCAGATTTGTTGACGTATAATCCGAGGTTGAGTTGCTGGAAATTTCCTTGATGCTGATAGAGGATGTTGGGTGAAATAGAAAGATCATCGAATTCACTGATGGGCAGAACTGCACCGGCATGCGCAGTATATT
>JBEGML010000069.1:0-2756 GCA_041183145.1 Bacteroidota bacterium
GGAATGATGTTTTGGGGGCAACCAATCCCAATTATACAACTTCAATTTCTACAGATTCTTATTTCCGATGTGAACTAACTTGCGGAAATGGTGTGGCAAGGTCAAGTCCGGTATTGGTGCAGGCCAACTCCTGGTTTAACTGCTACTGTTCTGCTGGCTCAGATTTATGTGATGAATTTATTTCCAATGTTCAAATAGGTGCATTTTCCAATCCTTCGTCATGCGGAGGTGGCGGCTACACTGACTATACCTTGCTTGCGATTCCCATGCAAATTGGTGTTGATAATAATCTCACCATCAGCAATGGTGTTAGTATTTATCCTGATGATCAATGCGCAGTTTGGATTGATTACAATCAGGATGGCGTATTTGACCCTGTTTCTGAAGCTTCTAATGTTCAGGGAACACCGGGAGCTGGACCATATAATGCTGTAATTAATCCACCATTAAGCGCTTTAACAGGTAGCACTCGAATGAGAATTCGTATTGCCTTTACCGGAGCAATGGATCCTTGTGGTAATGCTGAATATGGTGAAGTTGAAGATTACACCGTAAATCTTTCTTCACCTCCTGCATGTCCTACCCCGGGCGGACTTACTCTTTCAGCCGGTGGTTCTACTTCTGTTAACCTGGATTGGAATGATATTGCAAATGCCTCTGCGGGTTATCTGCTCAGATACAAATTGGTTTCAGATCCATTAAGCGTGCCCTCATGGGCAAACCCAACAACAATTGCCTTATCCGAGATAACACTCTCGGGATTGTCTCCTTCATCTGAATATGAAGTTCAGGTGGCAGCTGACTGCGCCTCTGACGGACAAGGTGCTTTTAGTTCTTCATTTAATTTTTTTACTAACTGTCAAAACTCTGACTGTCCGCTTGGTGCATTGACAGAGAACGAGATATGCGGTGCTGACAATAATGGAGGTTGCAACATGGCAGTGCCAAATTATGAAGCCATATCCTGCGGCGACAAAATATGCGGTACCTCATGGGCAGATGGAGGATCAAGGGATACGGATTGGTTTACCTTTACTCTGGCACAGCCTTCCACGGTAACCTGGTCTATAGAAGCTGATTTTCCGGCCTTGATTGGTTTCGTCGATGCAGCCCAGGGTTGCGCGGCTCCACAGTTTTTTAACCTTATTACATCCCCCGGTACATGTTCAGGAACATCCACAGTAGACAATCTTCCTGCTGGCACTTGGTGGGTCTTTGTTGCTCCTTCAACTTTTAACGGTTATCCCTGCGGATCAGGAAAAAATCGCTATTGGGCTGAGCTGAATTGCACCCCTCTGACTACCGCGCAAAATGACGAATGCTCTAATGCAATCTCGCTCACTCAAAACGCAACCTGTCAGTCTGTGAATGGCTCTGTTGCCAATGCTACCCAAAGTCTTCCCGGTTGTTCAGGTACAGCCAATGATGATGTTTGGTATTCATTCGTCGCAAATACAGCGGATGTATTGGTTCAGGTTGATGGCAATGGGCAATTCGATGCAGTAATTCAGGTATTCGATGCCTGTGGTGGTAATTCCTTGGCTTGCTCCAACACGGGAGCTTCCGGGCAAATTGAAACTGCTGTGCTTTCAAATCTTGTGGTTGGCCAAACCTATTACTTCCGTGTTTACGATGCGGGTTTAGGTATACCGGCTGTAAATACATTTCAGGTATGCGTCTATAACTCTCCTGCGGTTTACAATGTAAGTTCGCAGGTTATCACAGCTTGCAGTGGTTTGTTTTTTGATTCCGGAATCAGTCTCGATTATCAGGATGGAGAGAATTTTACCTCAACAATTTTCCCCTCCTTACCAGGTAACAACGTGCAGCTTGTTTTCAATGCATTTGATATTGAAAGCGGATTTGATTTTCTAAGCATATATAATGGCAACAGCACTGCTGCGCCGCTTATAGGAACTTATACCGGTTCAAGCGGGCCCGGAATTGTAACAGCAAATAATCCAGATGGAGCTTTAACTATTAGCTTTACCTCCGATGTATCGGTAACAGCCCCGGGCTGGGTGGCAGATATTCAATGTATTTCTCCCAGTCAGGTTCCGAATTGTGTTGGTAACATTTCGCCACTTGACGCAGCTACGGGCATCAGCAATTTGATTACCCTTTCATGGCAGGTAAATTCAGGACCGCTCGTGACCGGATTTGACGTTTACTTTGGAAATTCATCAAACCCTCCGTTGATTTCATCAAATCAGAGTGCAAACAACTTCTCGCCCGGCTCACTAGCATTAAATACGACATACTATTGGAAGGTTGTTGCAAAAAATGCCAATGGTGATGCAGTAGGCTGTCAGGAATATTCTTTCACAACTGCAAATTCCTCTTTTATTATTATGGGAAGCAGCCTGAGTGCTGCAACATGCTCTTCCATTTTTTATGATAGCGGAATTAACGGCAATTACCAGATAAACGAAAATTATGTAGTTACGATTCTGCCGGATCAGGCGAACAGCCTGGTTCAACTTGATTTCTCGTCATTCAGTACCGAAGCAAATTTTGATTTCCTGACCATTTACGATGGATTGAATACAAGCGCACCGGTAATTGGTGTCTATTCCGGGACGAATAATCCCGGCACGGTGAACGCTACTAACCCTGATGGCGCACTTACGGTTGAATTTGTTTCCGACGATCTTATTTCTCTTCCCGGTTGGGAAGCAGTTGTTTCGTGTATTTCTACGCAGGCTGCACCTTCATGTGCAACTGCATTTTCTCCTGCCAACCTTGCTGTCAACGTT
>JBEGML010000070.1:0-4243 GCA_041183145.1 Bacteroidota bacterium
TGTTCCTGCTTCAAACGTTCTGAACATCGCTTACGGTTCTGCCAGCAATGAAAGAGCTTCTTTCAGAATCTACAGCATCGATGGTAAAGTAATGATGGCCGGTGACTGGACTCCAAACGGAAGTGTAAATGTTCAAACACTTGACATCAGCAACCTCGCTTCAGGCATCTACACTGTAGAGGTGATCTCAGGATCATTCAGAAATACAGGCAGATTCTCTGTTAGCAAATAATTCCTGAATCTTCAGGTATAGAAGGGCTCCCGCAAAACGGGAGCCTTTCTTTTTTACACCAGATCAGACTTCCCAAAAACAGCTGGATTTTCAAATCAAGACCTCAGCAAAAACCTTCATTGAATCAGATCTTACTTGTAAATTTGTTTCTGTGAAAAAACAACTTGCCACCGGAAAAACACACTTTAAAAGAGTTCGCAACTCCTTCATTCTGGCATCCTTTTTTGTTTTTACAAGCCTGCTGGCCGGCGTTTTGAGTTATCACTATACAGCAAGCCTTTCATGGGTTAATTCTTTTTTAAACGCTTCTATGATCCTAACAGGCATGGGACCGGTAGATAAAATGCCTAACAATCTTGCCAAAATATTCTCGTCAATCTACGCCATTTTCGGAGGAATAGTATTCCTGTCATCCATCGCTCTTGTCCTGACACGTCTCATGCATAGAGTTTTTCACCGTTTCGAAATTGAAGACAAATAACCAGATGAAAAATAAAATCATTCTCTTCATTTATTTCTTGCTGCACATAACCGGCGAATTATACGCACAAGCTCCACGAATAGCCAATCCCGGAAATGCCGTGCCGGAATCAGATGTTTACCTCGTTCAGGCTATTTTCCGCAATGGCAGCATCGCCTTCGGTGGAGTGAAAAATATTACGGAAAGACCCGGCTACGACAATCAACCAAGCTTCGATATAAACGGCAATCTGTTGTATGTCTCGATACGGGAAGATAAGCAGGCCGAGATCTATAAATACGACATGGAAAAAAAATTCATAAGCAAATTTACTGTGTCAAAAACCAGTGAATATTCTCCCAGGCAATGCCCCGATGGTAAATTCATCTCGCATGTTACCGTAGAAAAAGACAGTACTCAAAGAATCTGGAAAACAGATATCGCAACAGGTCTCTTTCAAAAAATCCTGACAGAAAAATCTGACTCAATAGGTTACTACACATGGTTGAACGATAGCACAATCGCCTTCGCAAAAATCACTAAACCTATGTCGCTGTGGTCAACAAATATCAAAAGCGGAAAGGAGACCTTCCTCGCATCTGACATCGGGCGCTCAATGTCTGTCTCAGTTGAGGGTCTGCTCTATTACACTCATATGATTGAAAACAAAAGATGGCTGATGAGAGTGGAGGAAGACGGAAAACATCAGCCTTTGATTGAATTTCAGGACGGTGCCTCAGAAGACTTCTGCTTCGCACCCGGAAATATTATTTTAAATGCCAAAAATGGAATGCTCTACTTTACCGATCATGACTTCTCCAAAGGCTGGAAAGCAACGGCAGATTGGGAGAGAGCAGGAATAAAAAACATTCAGCGCCTTGCCCTAAGCCCTGATGGTAAATGGCTTGCCCTCGTGGTAATGAAATAATTATTTCAAAAGCTCCAGTTGCTGATGCAGCGACTCCAGCTTGCTCTCGGCATCTATTCGCTTTCTCTTTTCCATCTCCACCACCTCTGGTTTTGCATTCTGAACAAAACGTTCGTTGCCAAGCTTCTTATTCACTGATTCCAAAAATCCTTTTAAATAATCCATTTCCGAGATGATGCGGGCCTTCTCTTCATCAGGATTCAAATATGCGCCTAGATCGATTCGGAATGAAGATTTTGAAATCAACACCGCTGCAAAACCTGCTCCTTCCTTCACCCCCTCTTCAATTCCCCCAAGTCCGGCAAGTTTCTGCATAACAGACTCTGCTCTTTTCAAATCTCTGTCATCTGCATGGTACTGCACAAAAACATGCAATTTCTCACGCAAAGCAATGTTCTTCTGATTTCTGATGTTTCTGATCTCCTGAACACAGTTAAGCGCTTGATCCATCAAAGTTATTACTGAGCTATCAGCCTCCTCTCTCACCGGCCAGGCTGAAATGATCAAGTCCTCTCCTTCAGCCCGTTCTCTCACCAAATGCCATAATTCCTCGGTAATAAATGGCATAAATGGATGCAACAGTCCCAGCAACCTCTCGAAGTAATCCAAAGTAAGTTTTAAGGTAGTCTCATCAATAAATACAGGCTCACCCTCACGATATTCCGGTTTTACCAACTCAAGATAAATACTGCAGAAATCATCCCATATGAGCTTGTAAGTAAGCATAAGTGCATCGCTTATCCGACGCTTTTCATAATGATCGTCAATAAGTACAAATTGCTGTTTTAAGCGCGCAGCAAACCACTCTGCAGCCATCACAGAGGTTTCTCCGGCAGCTAAACTACGGTCGGTCTTCCAACTGCTGATCAAACGAAACGCATTCCACAATTTATTACTAAAATTTCGACCCTGCTCACATAAACTCTCATCAAACAACAAATCGTTTCCGGATGGCGAACAAACAAGCATGCCCATTCGAACCCCATCAGCTCCAAATCGCTCAATCAACTCAAGCGGATCAGGTGAATTACCCAATGACTTAGACATCTTGCGCCCAAGCTTGTCTCTGACAATTCCGGTGAGATATACATTGCTGAATGGCTTGTCGCCCATGTATTCATAACCGGCAATGATCATCCTCGCTACCCAAAAAAACAAAATCTCCGGTGCTGTCACGAGATCCTGGGTAGGGTAATAATAGCGAATGTCTTTGTTTCCCGGATTCTTAAATCCGTCAAAAACACTGATGGGCCATAGCCATGAACTAAACCAGGTGTCAAGAACATCCTCATCCTGTCTGATTCCTTCAATACTTAAATCAGGCTTTCCATCAATACGCCGTTTTTCATTCAGTAATTTAAATTCACTCAATGCCTCTTCCTCCGTTCGCGCCACAACAAAATGCCCCTCCCGATTGTACCAGGCCGGAATCCTCTGTCCCCACCAAAGTTGTCGGGAAATACACCAATCATGAACGTTCTCCATCCAATGGCGGTAAGTGTTGATAAACTTATCGGGAATTAGTCTGATATCTCCATTAATTACATGCTCCAGCGCAGGCTCTGAAAGCTCTTTCATCCGCAAAAACCATTGCATCGACAAACGTGGCTCTATCACCGCATTCGTCCTCTCTGAATAGCCCACTTTGTTGCGAATATTTTCTATCTTAACAATCATCCCCTCCTCTTCCAGCTTACGCGCAATTTGCTTTCTGGCTTCAAAACGATCCATGCCTACAAAAACCTGCGCAGCCTGAGACAATGTTCCGTCAGGATTAAGGGTATCTATAGATTCCAGACCATGTTTCTGACCCAACTTGTAATCATTTTCGTCATGAGCAGGGGTAACTTTCAAGGCACCGGTTCCAAACTCCATGGTAATGTACTCGTCAAAAATGACAGGAACCTCCCGATCAACCAACGGAATCATCACCTTTCTTCCCTTCAGACCGGAATAACGGATATCCTCCGGATGCACACAAACTGCGGTATCGCCGGGTATGGTTTCAGGCCTTGTAGTAGCAATAGTGATATACTCGGCCTCATCAGAAGGATTTTTTGGTACCAGACGATAGCGCACATAAAAAAGCCTTGAATCAACCTCCTTATGAATCACCTCCTCATCTGATACAGCAGTCATTCCGGCCGGATCCCAATTGACCATGCGAACACCACGATAGATATGTCCTTTTTTATATAAATCTATAAACACTCCAATAACAGCATCACTTAAATCCTCTTCCATAGTAAATCTGGTTCTGTCCCAATCGCAGGAGGCCCCAAGCTTCTTTAACTGCTCAAGAATGATTCCTCCGTATTTCTCTTTCCATTCCCATGCATATTCCAAAAACTGCTCACGACTGAGGTCTGTTTTGCTTATTCCCCTCTCTTTTAACATAGCAACTACCTTGGCTTCAGTGGCTATGGAGGCATGGTCGGTACCCGGCACCCAACAGGCATTCTTGCCCTGCATTCTTGCCCTGCGAATTAAAACATCCTGTATGGTGTTATTCAGCATGTGACCCATGTGAAGCACGCCGGTAACATTTGGAGGAGGTATCACAATGGTGTAGGACTCTCTTTGGTCAGGAACAGATTTAAAATACCCCTTATCCATCCAGTAA
>JBEGML010000071.1:0-3324 GCA_041183145.1 Bacteroidota bacterium
ACTGAGTACCCCGAGTTCATACATTCCGAACAAGACGCGACGGTGAACGGGCTTGAGTCCGTCGCGCACATCCGGGAGAGCGCGGGAAACGATCACCGACATCGAATAATCGATGTAGGCCGTTTTCATTTCCTCTTCTATGTTGATCCGGACGATTTTTTCTCCTTCTGCCATGAAAATTTAGCTTTAAAAAATGAACACGAAGATACTTAAATTAAGGCTGTCTAAATCCAATTGAACAATGAAAAGATGTTGTTGTTTTACTAACAAATTCCTGTTGAAACAATACTTGAAAAAAACCATGAATTTCAATTGTAAGCCTCTAATATTGGCAATTAATGTGCTTTTTTCGGGTTCACAAGGAAAATGATTAAATTTGAGATTCCGATAAGAGCGGAAGAATAACAATTATGGAAGCAAAATTTTCACCCAGAGTAAAAGACGTTTTGGGTTACAGCCGCGAAGAGGCTCTGAGACTTGGCCACGACTACATAGGAACAGAGCATTTGTTACTGGGTATGATCAGGGATGGCGAGGGCGCCGGCATTGACATTCTCAAAGCCCTCGGGATTGATCTCGATGAGTTGCGCAGATCGTTGGAGTCGAACCTCAAGAAAAGCGTTCGTCCTGTTAGTTCAGCCAACACCATTCCTCTGGTTAAGCAGGCTGAAAAAGTCTTGAAAATAACCTATCTGGAGGCGAAAATGTACAAGAGTGAGCTGATTGGAACCGAGCATTTATTGCTGAGCATACTGAAGGTTGACGACAATCTTGCAGCCACCATACTGAACAGATTCAACTGCACCTATGATACGGCAAGTGCAGAACTAGACAGGCTTGTAAACAGGGATGTTCGCAATGAAATGCCCGGCAGTGCCAATGATGATGACGGTGAGGAAGAAAGCAGCGCATTCAGTTCCAGTTCAAAAAAACCTGTAGATCCCAAATCAAAAACTCCTGTTCTGGACAATTTTGGACGGGATCTTACCAAACTGGCTGAGGAAGGAAAGTTAGACCCTATTGTGGGAAGGGAAAAGGAAATTGAAAGAGTATCGCAGATTCTCAGCAGGAGGAAGAAGAATAACCCTATCCTTATCGGAGAGCCCGGTGTTGGAAAATCTGCAATTGCAGAAGGACTTGCCCTGCGAATTGTTCAGAAAAAAGTGAGCAGAGTGCTCTTCAACAAACGTGTGGTTACCCTTGACCTTGCCTCGCTTGTTGCGGGAACAAAATATCGCGGACAGTTTGAAGAGAGAATGAAAGCGGTGATGAACGAACTCGAGAAATCACCTGATGTGATTCTCTTCATAGATGAAATTCACACTATCATAGGGGCAGGTGGCGCCAGCGGTTCACTGGATGCTTCAAATATGTTTAAACCGGCTCTTGCTCGGGGTGAGATTCAGTGCATTGGTGCCACTACTCTGGACGAATTCAGGCAGTATATTGAGAAAGACGGAGCATTGGAGCGCAGGTTCCAGAAAGTGATTGTTGAGCCGGCCACAGCCGAGGAGACACTTGCGATTCTGAACAACATCAAATCCAAATATGAAGATCACCACAATGTAAACTATACACCGGAATCTCTTTCTGCATGTGTTTCTCTAACTCAGCGTTACATTACAGATCGTCATCTTCCGGATAAAGCGATAGATGCACTGGATGAAGTTGGCGCAAGGGTTCACATCACCAATATCAATGTACCACAGGCTATACTTGATATTGAAGGGAAGATTGAGAGATTAAGAATGAAAAAAACAGGGTTGTCAGAAGTCAGAAATATGAAGAGGCAGCCAAGTTACGTGATACGGAGCGTCAGTTGCTCGAGCAGCTGGAGGCAGCCAAGAAGGCATGGGAAGAAGAAACAAAGAACAACAGACAGGTTGTTACAGAGGACAATGTTGCGGAGGTTGTAGCCATGATGACCGGTGTACCTGTTCAGCGTATCGCGCAGAATGAAGGCGCCAAATTGATGAAGATGTACGATGAGATACATGACAAAGTCATTGGTCAGGATGATGCCATCAAGAAAATTGTGAAGGCAATACAGCGTAACAGAGCGGGGCTCAAAGATCCGAACAAGCCTATTGGTTCTTTCATTTTCCTGGGACCGACAGGGGTTGGAAAAACCCAGCTTGCCAAGGTTCTGAGCAGATATTTGTTTGACACCGAAGACGCCATGATACGCATTGACATGAGTGAGTACATGGAAAAATTTGCCATCAGCAGATTGATAGGAGCGCCTCCGGGCTACGTTGGCTACGAAGAAGGCGGACAGCTCACCGAGCGTGTAAGAAGAAGACCTTATTCAGTTGTGTTGCTGGATGAAATTGAAAAAGCGCATCCGGATGTTTTCAACTTATTGCTGCAGGTATTGGATGACGGACACATCACCGACAGCCTGGGTCGCAAGATTGATTTCCGCAACACGATTATCATCATGACCTCGAACATAGGATCAAGACAGCTCAAAGATTTTGGTACCGGTGTTGGGTTCAACACCAGTGCCAAAATGGCCAGTGCAGAAAACAGTGCGCGCGGGGTGATAGAAAATGCGCTGAAGAAAGCTTTTGCTCCTGAGTTCCTAAATCGTATTGATGATGTTATCATGTTCAACCAGTTGGGAAGAGAGCATATTCATCAGATCATAGATATTGAGTTGAAGAACCTCTACAAGCGAATGGAAGAGTTGGGGTACAAGATGAAGGTTAGCGAGGATGCCAAAGACTTTATCTCAGATAAAGGATACGACAGTAACTTCGGTGCCCGACCGCTCAAGCGTGCCATTCAGAAGTTTCTTGAGGATCCGCTTGCTGAGGAAATCATCAAAAATAAACTCAGTGAAGGCGACTTAATTGACATTGGTTTTGATAAAGAAAAACAGGAAGTTACCATTGCCATTCAGAAGGCCAAAAAGAAAAAAACGAAAGAGGAATAACCTCAGTTTACAAAATTTTAGCGCATGATTGTTTTACAATCATGCGTTTTTTTTCGCAGAAAACTGCGTTCAGAGAAAATGGGGGCATGCAGGAATCTTCAGAGTTACAGGTAGAAATATCTCTTGAGGGATTTAAAGAAATTTTTATTCGTCAGATAATTTGACGCTTGAAAATCCTGCCGGTATTATGCTATAAATATTTATTTTAAATAAAGCAAATAAGAGCATACTTAAGAATATAAAAGCTTATGTTTGAGCTATCTTTGAATTTTAGATCAGCTTTTGCTGAAGAAAAAGCAGGTTTATGCCAAGAAGGTTAAGGAAAATATATTATTCACTACTTGCAAGGACTTTTAGAGAGGGCAGCGGGCAGAGTTCTTATCGGC
>JBEGML010000072.1:0-3116 GCA_041183145.1 Bacteroidota bacterium
GTTCCAAACCCCTACAGCTTAAAAACCAAAATCGATTTTCCATTTTTCTCTTTACAGTAAATCGGCATACTTACCTAAAAGTGTGTATGAGGTGTTTTATAAATTATCGATTTCTTCTCTATAAATCCTGATCTTTGATTTTAAAATCATTCTCTTTCTGTATGAAAATCGCAATTATCGGTTCCGGTAACGTCGGTGCTGCACTGGCTGTTAAATGGGCACGTAAGGGGCACCAAATTAATCTGGGTGTTCGTAATCAGGATAATTTCAAAGGCAAATCCTTGCTCTCGGAAAATAACATCAGTGCACATTCTGTTGCTGACGCAGTTCAAATTTCTGATATCATTCTTCTCTCTACCCCCGCTACTGCAGCCGTTGAGGTGGCCAGGAGTCTCGGTAACACCCAAGGGAAAACAATCATTGATGCCATGAATATAGTAATGGGCCGCGGACCGCAAGGATTTACCAATACTGCCGATGCCATCCTCGCAAACACATCCTGCCGGGAAGTAGTAAAATGCTTTAATACAACAGGCTTCAATAACATGATACAACCGGAGTACGGTGATATCTCAATCGACCTTTTCGTAGCAGGTGATAGCGAAAACGCCAAAACTATAGCCATTCAACTTGCAAAAGACGCAGGCTTTGCAGAATGTTACGATATAGGTGGTAACGATAAGTTTCAGTTAATGGAACAGTTTGCCCTTTTCTGGATAAACCTTGCCATGTTCAGAGGCCAAGGGAGGGAAATCGGCTTTAAACTTCTGAAGCGATGAAAGTTGCTCTGGTTACAGGCGCTGCAAAAGGTCTCGGTCTGGCCTGGTGCCGTCGGCTGGCCGCTGAAGATTATCAGGTAATTCTTACCGGTAGGGATGAATCAGGTGTGAAAAAAGCCGCGAATGATCTGAAAATCCAGGTACTTAATGTTCACCCCTATGTATTGGATGTGCAAAACGAGTCTGAGATAATCAACTTAACCGAATGGACAAAACAGCATTTTCCCCACGTGGATTTATTGATAAATAATGCTGGAATTAATCCTAAAGATTATCCCGATAAAACACGAATGGCGAAGGCCTTTTACCTGAGTGATCTTGATGCTAATGAAATGCTGAATGTCATCCACATTAATAGTCTGGCTCCTTTGATTATGGTCAAACATTTTCGTTCTCTGCTTTTGAAAAGTCCTCATCCCGTTGTATTGAATATCTCAAGCTGGCTCGGCTCAGTGAGCAAGTTGAGTTTTGGCGGTCATTACGGTTATGTTGGAAGCAAAAATCTGTTGAACTTGCTGAATAAATCCATGTCTATGGAGCTGCAATCAGAAGGCATTATATGTATCGATGTAAATCCGGGTTGGGTTCGCACTGATATGGGAGGGAAGAACGGACAATTCAGTGCTGGTGAAGCTGTTGAAAATATCTATAGAAACATTATCGTGAATGCCTCGGCTTCGCATAGCGGAAAGTTCCTGAATTACGATGGCAGTGAGCATCCCTGGTGATTTTTTCAACCCTTTATCCATCTTTGTTTTGTAAACTGAATGCCTCAGCTTCAGATATAAATGAACTCAATAAACATTTAAATTATTTGCTGAGCATATCGAGCTCACCAAGTTCTCTCTTGCCGCTAATTCCTAAAAATTAGGCTGTGATGATCTAAGGTTAAATTGCTTCCGGGTAATGTGAGCAAGGTATTCAATAAATATAAATCTTCAGGAAAACTGGATGTATATTTCCTCTCAACGTACAATCGCTTTATTATTCATTAAATTTGAGTGGCACTAATTCTCTCCTTTACCCAAACACTGAATTTTTATCAGAGATGCTCAAGAAATTCATAACCGCTCTGTTGCAACTCACCTGTGTTACCACTTTTGCCCAATCAGACGATATGTCCTGCTTTTATTTGCCGCCTCAGCCGTCATGGGAAAATCAATTCCAGAAATTAATAGAGGAATATGTCTCAAAAAATAATTCTATTCGAACAGGAAATGTAACAATAGTTCCCATAGTATTTCATGTTATTCACGGAGGTGAACAAATAGGTATTTATCCCAATATACAGGCAGGACAGATTCAAGCGCAGATTACGGTACTAAACGAAGATTTTTCAGCCAATGCTTACAATGTTGCTGACTACCCTATTAATGCCTTTGTGAACTGGGCATCTGATCAATCGCTTCCCTTTAATAATCTCGATACCTTAGGCCGAGTTAAAATCGCTGATTTTGAAATCCAGTTTTGTCCTGCTCGAATTGATACCTCTGGAAATCTAATGAGCGAGCCGGGTATCGACCGAATCAATTATCAAGACAAAGGCTGGCCTACTCCATCAACTTTCACCACCCAGAGTAGCATGAGGGCTTATCTTGATAGTATCGTTAAGCCACAATCAATATGGGATGTTACCAAATACCTTAACGTATGGATTACGGATAAAAGCAATCAACTCACTTACGGAGGTGTATCTTCGGTTCCCCCGCTCAGCGGGCTTCCTGATATCCTTAACGGAGCCACTGCAACTACAGATGGAATCTGGTGTTTTACCAAGGTAATCGGATCAAATACCCTTTTTCCTCAGGGTGATTATGTTTCACCTTTTATCGACGGCAGAACCCTTACGCATGAGGCAGGTCATTATTTCGGCTTGCGCCATATTTGGGGTGATAACAATTGCGGCAATGATTTCTGTAATGATACACCTCCTGCAGCATCAGAGAATACAGGCAACCCAAACTACCCCGTAAACCCGGGCTCATGCCAGAATCCTTCAAATTTGCCTGATGGGGAAATGTTTATGAACTATATGGACTATACTATCGGGCCCGCTAAGTATATGTTTACTACAGATCAGAAAATCAGAGCAAGAACTGCCTTGCTGAATAGTCCGTTCAGAAATCAACTCGGTTCCCACGGAATTTGTGAAAATAATATGTCACTTAACCCGGTTGTTGATGATCAGGATTTCATGGTTTATCCCAATCCGGCTTACGATAAGATTAGTATTCGAGGTCGAAATATAAAAAATAATAAAATAAAAATTTATAATATTCAGGGAGTATTGATGAGAGAAAGTAATTCAACTGAATTGATGATTGGAGATCTTTCATC
>JBEGML010000073.1:0-2653 GCA_041183145.1 Bacteroidota bacterium
CAGCAGGGTTCCGGCCAGACAAATTACTGCTTGAACAGGCTCTATAAATCCGGTGATTTCGTCAATAGAACCGAATCCGCTCCATATGTAGTGGACACCTCTGAAAGCTCCAAACAACATAAGCAGCGATATTGGAAATGCAATGAATGTGTAAACTATAAATTTCCCGATAATAGGCCGGATTATAAAGCCATGTGTTGCACCTACCAACTGCATGCTTTTGATGATGAACCGATTGGCAAATATGTTTAAGCGAGTAGAATTATGGATAAGCCCGATGGCAATAATTATGAAGACCAGCGTTAGCCCCAATAGCGTGAGTTGTATTTTAGCTATATTGCTGTTAACCGATTCAAGTAGGTTTTTTTGATATACAACGCTCTCAGTAATCGGCAATTTTTTAAGTTCTGCTGAAACATTCTCGAGTTCTGCAGCTGTAGCAAATTCTGCCTTAAAAAATAGCTCCAGACTCAGGGGTAATGCATTCATTTCTACATATTGCATAAAAGCACTGTCATTGCCTGCTGCCATTTCTTTCATTCCGTCTTCACGGCTTACAAATCGAGAAGATTTAAACCATTTTTCTTTTTTGAGCTCGCTTTCAAGCGCTTTTACCTGAGCTTCTGTGCAGGAATCTTTAAAATAAATATCCAGACTGCTGCTTTCCACAAGACTTTTACTTATACCCTGAAAACCAAGATAGGTAAGGGATAGCAGACCTAACATAAACATGACCAGTGCCATGCTGCTGACTCCCGGAACAGCACTTGGCCGACGCCTTTTGGTTTTAATCTCTGACTCTTCAGACATGCATGGCGAATTTCAATAATTCAAGCTAAATAGCAACCATTAAGTTATCCGCAATTGTGCATAGTGCCGATTCCTTTACTTTTGCATTTATGGAAAATACACCGGCTGAACTTCGTAAAAAACGTCTTATTCAAATAGGTCATTGGGAGGGTATAAGTTATTTACTTTTGTTGGGTGTGGCTATGCCGCTGAAATACATTTTTAACTGGCCACTGGCTGTTTCTGTTTTTGGATTGCTGCATGGTTTTCTCTTTGTTTGGTTTTGTATTTTTCTGTTGTGGATGGAAATAAAAAAAGATATCACACTGTTCAAAGGATTCTTGTCAGTTTTATTATCACTGCTGCCTTTTGGAACATTCTATCTTGAGCGGTATGTTTTTCGCAAATAATTTGTTTATTTAAGAATAATATCGTATATTTGTTATTCTCATGGATGGCCTAAGTATTAAGCATATATTGCTCGAGAATATTATTTTCATTGATATTGAGACGGTTTCAGTCCACAAAAATTTTGATGATTTGAGTCCTGAGTGGCAGGATTTGTGGAAACGCAAAGCCAAAAATCTTGTAAAGGACCAGCAGTCTGAGGCTGAAATTTATGATCAGGCCAGTATCTATGCGGAATTTGGAAAGATTATCTGTATTGGCGTTGGATTTCTTAGAAGGGGGAAAGATGGTTTGCAGTTTCGGGTTAAATCCTATTGCCATGATGATGAAAAATTATTGCTTCAGGATTTTGCCAATTTGCTGAACCGAAGTTTTAACGGAGCCAATTATTTATTGTGCGCACACAATGGAAAAGAATTTGATTTTCCCTACCTCGCCAGAAGAATGATGGTGAATGGAATTGAGCTTCCCAAACTGCTGGATATTCAGGGGAAAAAACCCTGGGATGTACCCCATTTGGATACCCTTGAGCTCTGGAAATTTGGAGACCGCAAGAGCTTTACTTCATTAAATCTTTTAGCACATTTATTTAATATTCCTACACCCAAAGATGATATTGACGGTTCTATGGTAGGTTCTGTTTACTGGCAGGAAAATGATATAGATAGAATAGCTCGTTATTGTTGCAAAGACGTGCTGACACTTGCACGGGTTTTTTTGAAGTTCAGGGGTGAAAAAAATATTGCGGATGAAGATGTGGTTTATGCCTAATAATCATTTGTTTAGGTTTTTGGTTTATTCATCAAGGCAACCAAATTCCCCATTGCCTTGTCATTGAATTAATGAATAAGCCTGTAAAGGCAGATCTTAAAGGTTATCTTTGCAACAACTTGCCTATGCGCTCGCTCCTTTTGTTACTTTTTTTGGTTGCCGGTTTAAACTGTCTGAAGGCAGCTGAACCTACTGTGCCGGCAAGCAATCTGCAGTATGGAGGATTGACATGCATAGCTGTCAACCTTACCTTTACAAAAGGGGATGGGGCGTGGCGAACAGTGTTGATGAAACAGGGCAGCGCTGTAGATGCTGTGCCTGCAGACGGTACCAAATACACCGCCTTTTCGGCTTTTGGAGCAGGTTCGCAAATCGGAACCGGCAATTATGTGGTTTATGACAATATCGGAAACAGTGTCACCATTACCGGACTTATCCCCGGAACAACCTACCATTTTACCGTTTTCGAACACGACGGAATCGCCCCAAATTATCTCACATCAAAATCTGCAAGTCTGTCCTTTACTACCCACTCTTTAAAGCTGGACTTCAGTTTTAGCCGAACTGACAGCTGTGAGAAAACCAACAAGGTAACCTTTACCAATAAATCGCAGGCAAGTTTCGGGTGGATTACCTATACCTGGCTTTATAGAGACGGTAACAAGGATACAGGAGTGAACACAAC
>JBEGML010000074.1:0-3270 GCA_041183145.1 Bacteroidota bacterium
AACTAATTTTCTGGTCAATAACCTCAGGACTCCACAATTCTATTGGATGATTATCGTGTTGCCAAAACTGATGTTGATGCGTATTTGACTTTTGTATTGCGGCGTTCTTAAAACTCTTTAATAGCCATTCTCTTCGACTTTCCTTCTGATTTTCTTTTATGAGTTTTATGATTTCTTTAGATGTATATGACTTAAAGTCTCGTATCAATGCCTGTGGGTTTTGAATCGTTGATTTAAAAACCAGATGAACATGACTTGGCATAATGCACCAGGCGTAAATTTCCATCCCTTTATTGTCAACACAATAATTTAAATTGTCAACAATACAATCAAAATAAATTTTCCTTACAAACACATCAACCCAAAATACGGTGGCAAAGCTGATAAAGTAAAGTCCTTCAGGATTATGAAATTTATAGTTTCGGCTCATGTGGTAAAAATAATTATTGGCAATAACCCACAAGCGGGACGCTTGGCATACAGCCACAAGCGGGACGCTTGCGGCAGCGCAGGGCTCGCCTGCGATGCAAAAAATCTCCGAACCATATCAAAAAAAAACCGGAGCCTCATCGGCTCCGGCAAAACACACCACTTCACACACCAACTTAATTCAACATACCATAGCTGCGCTCAATAAAACGAGTCAGCTCTTCGCCTTTCAAAAGATTCTGCGACAACAAGGCCAGATCCGCTGTCTGTCGGGCAAGAAGATTCTTCTGTGTATCGTCCTGCTCGTTCAGAATTTTACTGATAACAGGATGATTCGCATTCACCACCAGATTATACATCTCAGGCATATTGCCGTAAAATCCTCCCCTGCCGCCCATGGCCTGCATCTCTTTCATCCTTCTCATAAACTCAGGTTGCACCACCTGCATCGGACGATCAGTCTCACTCAAACTCTCAAATACCACATGAAAACGATCCTTGTCAACTACCTGCTCAATCACAGGCTTTAAACTCTCCTGCTCTTTCTCACTCAACTTCATCGGCATGGGCTCATCTTTCTTAATCAACTTGTCTAAAGTATCTGCATCCACACGCGCGAAGGAGGTCTTTTCAAACTTGCTCTCCAGATGGTTGATGTAATGGCTGTCCAGAGGACTGTCAAACACCAATACAGAATAGCCGCGCTCCGTAGCCGCCTTCACCTGTGCATGCTGAGCCGTAGCATCGGTAGTATACAAATAGATTACACGATCGTCTTTATCAGTCTGCACCGGCTTCACTCGCTCACGATACTCATCGAAGGTGAAAAACTCATTCGCAGTCGTCTTGAACAAGGAGAACTTCTGAGCCTTCTCGTAAAACTTTTCCTCAGTAATCATACCATATTCCACTAATACCTTCATCTCTTCCCACTTGCTCTCAAAATCTTTACGGTCGTTTCGGAACAACTCATCCAGCTTGTCGGCCACCTTCTTGGTGATATGCGCAGAGATCTTCTTCACATTGGCGTCGCTCTGCAAATAAGAACGCGATACGTTCAGGGGAATATCCGGACTATCAATCACCCCGCGCAGCAAGGTAAGAAAATCAGGTACGATGTTCTCCACTGAATCTGTCACAAAAACCTGATTACAGTATAGCTGTATCTTCTCTTTCTGCACCTCAATGCTGTTGCGCAGCTTTGGAAAAAATAAAATTCCTGTGAGGTTGAAAGGATAATCTACATTCAGGTGAATGTGGAAGAGCGGCTCCTCGAAGCTCATGGGATACAGCTCGCGATAGAACGATTTATAATCTTCTTCCGTCAGATCGGCAGGTTTGCGGGTCCATGCCGGAGTGGTGTTATTGATGATATTATCCACTTCGACGGTCTCGGTCTTGCCGTCATTCTCTACATAATCGTTCTTCTTGCCAAAACGTATTTCCACAGGCAAGAAACGACAGTATTTCTTCAGGAGGCCATCAATTTTATCGCGCTCGAGAAAGTCAACAGAATCATCTGCTACGTGCAAAATCACATCCGTACCGCGGAAATCGCGAATCCCCTTTTCAAGGGTGTATTCCGGACTGCCATCACAGATCCAACGCGCCGGCTCAGAGCCCTCCTTCCAGGAGAGAGACTGAATCTCCACCTTAGCAGCCACCATAAAAGCAGAATAGAAACCAAGGCCAAAATGTCCGATCATGGCCTGTGCATCTGGCGTTTTGTCCTTGTATAAGTTCACAAACTCCTCAGCACCGGAGAAGGCAATCTGGGTAATATACTTTTCAATTTCCTCTGCTGTCATGCCAATTCCCCGATCACGAATGGTGATGGTCTTTGCATCTTTATCCAGCAACAACTCGATAAAAGCATCGCCCGTCTCACCCTTGAACTCCCCAACAGATGCCAGTGTTTTAAGCTTTTGCGTGGCATCCACCGCATTAGAAACCAGCTCCCTCAGGAAGATTTCATGGTCTGAGTACAAGAATTTCTTGATGATTGGAAAAATGTTCTCAGTATGAACATTGATTTTGCCTTGAGCCATAAATTACAAATTTTCTTGCCCGCAATGTCAAGCCCTGTGCCAGTTGAAAAAATCTGACAAATTGACTTAAAGAAATTGGTATCTCATTTGCTGAGGCAGCCAAGCAAATACTTAAACTTGTTACATGGCACTCAACCCGATAAAACCCGCAAAAGGCAGGCTTCTGCTGGCAGAGCCCTCCATACACGAGCATTATTTTCATCGTGCTGTCATCCTCCTTGCAGATCACAACAGCGCAGGCAGCATAGGCTTCACCCTCAACAAACCGGTAGACATACAGCTCAGCAAGCTAGTTGAAGACCTCAGCAACGACAGCTACAGCGTGCACCTCGGAGGTCCGGTCAGCAAAGACAACCTCTTCTTCGTACATACCCTGGGAGCTGCGATACCAGAAGCCATACACATCATGCCCGGCCTTTGGTGGGGAGGAGATTTCAGCGTGGTACGGCAAATGATAGAGCAAAATAAAATCGAGCAAAGCCAGATCAGGTTCTTCATAGGTTATAGCGGCTGGGAGAGCGGACAGCTGGAACGCGAGCTCGATGAAAACGCCTGGGTTGTAGCGCCCACGCAAGTAAACGAAATCATGAACCCCAATACACATAAAATGTGGGAGAACATATTACGCAGCATGGGCAAAGAACTCGCCCTCCTCTCCTACTTCCCCGAAGATCCCCAACTCAATTAGATCATAAATATATTTATTGTTTGGGCGTGCCCCTTTTCTCATGCAGGTGCCAGGCGCGGGTCAGGCCCTACGCTGCTACTCCTCGCCGAATGGTCAGCCCAGAAA
>JBEGML010000075.1:0-3588 GCA_041183145.1 Bacteroidota bacterium
ACCCTGAACTGGGCATCGTATTACGGAGGCAATCAGAACGACTGGGCCTATGACCTAAAAACAGATGCACAAGGCAATATTTTTATGGCTCTTGAAGCCAGATCAACAAATGGCACCTCAATTGCTACTTCTGGCTCCTATCAGCCGGTATCGGGCGGTCTTTATGACGCTGCTCTTGTTAGTTTCAACGCAGCCGGACAAAGACAATGGGCTACCTTCTTCGGCGGAAGTGACAATGATTATGGCTATAAAATTGCAGTTTTCCCCGATGGGAGAATTGCACTTACCGGAAAGACCTCAAGTTCGAACTTACCTATTGTAAATGGTTTTCAGAGCGCCTCATCTGGAGGTGTTGAAAGCTTCATTGCAGTTTTTACCTCAGCAGGAACACTGGAATACTCTACCTATTTTGGAGGTGCTGGTGAAGATATTGGCAGGGCCATCAGTCTAACGCCTGACGGAAGTCTGGTTATTTGTGGACAAACGGCTTCATTAAACCTCAATACCACAGTGCATCAAACCACATATGGTGGGGCAAATTATGATGCATTTCTATTAAAATTAAATCCTGACTATAGTTTTGACTGGTCTACCTACTATGGCGGAGGTAGCGGGGATATTGGATATGCCATTACCTGCGATTCCAGTGGAATTTATTTTGCCGGTACTTCAGCGTCAGTTGACAACATCACTCTTAATGGATTTCTCAATTCCAGCGTCGAAAATAGCCTCGGGCAAACCAATACAGATGCATTTATTGCATTGTTCGACGAAGCAGGAAACAGAAAATGGGCCAGCCTGCAGGGTAGCTATAATTCATCCAATCCCTTCAGCTCAGATCGCGCTGACAATGTGATTATTGATAACGATGGCATGATTGTATTATTAGGACAGGCGGAAGGAAATGAAGGCCTCGCTGTTAATGCATGGCAATCTGCCAATAACGGCGGGAAAGACGTTTTTCTTAGCCGCATAAATCCTACCGAAATTTACATAGACTCACTTAATACTCAACAGTTCTGTAGAGGAGATTCAGTAATATTATTTTACAACAGCCTGGCTCAGTTTGGAGCGAATAATCAGTTTACAATAGAAATGTTTAGAGATTCCCTCGGACAATACAGCAGCCCTGTAAGCCTGAACATCATCTCCTCCTCAACCTCCTCCGGTAGTCTTTCAGCAATCATACCGGCAGGACTTGAAAATTACTCCAATTATCATTTCCGCATAAATTCCACCGACCCTCCTCTGATAGGGGCCGTGTTTCAACCCTTAAGCAGTATCGTGACTTGTATAGAAACAGGGAATATCGACCTCAGCGGAATGCCCTTATGCGGAAGTGCCGAGATTAGTATTCCGGTGATAGTTAATGGACCGGCACTGGTGCCCGGCAATATTTTCACCGCCCAACTTTCAAACCCATCCGGTGTATTTAATCTTCCCATCTTATTGGGTGGGATTCTGGCAGATTCCAACGCTACCATTCTGGCACAGTTGCCGGTAGCCTTGCCTGTTAGTAACCAATACAGGATTAGAATTCGTTCCACCAACCCTGTCTTGTTTTCAGAACCACACCCTACACCTATTGAAACACATCAGCCTGACCTGGGCCTTGATTTTAGTGTAACACAAAATGTCATAAGCCCGCCTTACAACGCGCTTTTTACAAATAACAACCCTAACGCTGACCTCAACTACGTGTGGTTTTTCGGAGACGGCAATTTCGAAGCCAATAACTCAATAACAGTGGCGCATCAATACGGATTCAGCGGTAACTATCCAATAGCACTTTTTGCCATTGACAGTGCAAGTGGTTGTCGTGACACGCTCTTTGATCCGCTGGATTCGAACCGGGTTGTTTTCTGTACCTCAGGCTCCATTAATTGCCAGTTAAATCCTGTCATTTTCCCTTCAGGAACAGCGGGTATAATAAATGCCTGTGCAGGAAGTACAGTAACGTTAACCTGTAATGCAACAAACGGTGCCTCCTATCAATGGAACCTCAATGGTGTGCCTCTTGGCGGAGAAACACAACCAAGTATCACCACAGGGATACCAGGATTTTATAGTGTTACCCTGACAGACTCTCTATGTTTTGAAGTTTCTAATACGGTTCAGATCACGTTTAACCAAGCAGCGGTGCCCGTCCCAACAATCACTCAGAATAACACCATACTACCCTGCAACGGAGGTAGTGCAACCCTTACCGCCAGTGCAGGCTATAATTCCTATCTGTGGAGCAACGGTGAAACAACACCCAGTATCACGGTATCTACCTCCGGAGCTTACACTGTAACCGGCTATAGCGGAACACAAGGCTGCTTTGCAACGTCCGACACCGTTTTCCTGAATGGCTCGGCCGTTTCCTCACCTCCAATTTGTGTAGTCACTGTAGATACATCCGGAAATCATAATATCGTAGTTTGGGAAAAACCGGTAACAACCGCCATTGATAGTTTCATCGTGTACCGGGAAGACGGACAACAGGGTATTTACAACAGAATCGGAGCCGTGCATTACGATTCACTGAGTGAATACCTCGATCTTACCTCGAACTCGAATGCCAGAGCCTATCGTTACAAAATTGCAGCTAAAGATACCTGCGGAGGAATTTCGCTGCCAAGCGCTTTTCACAAAACCATGCACTTGCAGGTAAGCCCAGGACAGGGCATTGCGCGTAACCTCAGCTGGACCCACTACGAGGGCATCACTTTCCCGACTTATGAGATTTCAAGAAGTGCGTTTCAAAATCCCTTCACCTTCCTTCAATCTCTACCCTCAACCAATAACACCTTTACAGATCTGGCACCACCCAACGGAGCAAATGCATGGTATTACGTAGAAATAATTTTGCCTCAGACCTGCACCTCTGCAAGGGCGGCAAGAAACCGCTCTGCCTCTAACGCATCGGGTAATCTGACCGTTTTTGTGCCCGACACCGCCAACCCTTTAAAAATTGAAGAAGTCAAATTAGAAGGATTTGAAATTTCTCCAAATCCTTTTGTCGATCGTTTCCACATCCGGATTCCCACTATTTCTGGTTCAGAAAGAACTTACTATCAAATTGATGATTTAAGAGGCAGAGTGGTGGTTGCGGAAACCGAAATCAAAACCAGTGATACCGAGGTTTTGTTGAATGAAGCCGCCGGAGTTTACATCCTGAGGCTCCGTGCAGGAGAACGCATCGAAAGCCGAAAGTTAGTGCTTACAGGAAACAGATAATTCCAAAAATTTAGAAGGCCGGATGAGAGAATCAAACGGCCTTCTTTTTTTTCTCTCTGCCCGATTTTCGCTTGATTGATTCAAAAAAGAGGATGCCATTCATGAAATAAATCCTCAATCTAGTCGCTGTTGAATTTGATAATCACAGGCAATACTCGATTTTGAAAAAAAGCGCTCAAAGAGAAAATGCCACAAGCAGAATATCATCTACCTGATCTTCTGTATTTTTCCATGTGGCAAGAAAATCTGTCACGGCTTTTTCCTGTTCAGCAAGACCAAGATGCTGGATATCGGCGAGCATTTTCATCAAACCTTTTGTACCCAGCTTTTTTGAATTGGGGCCACCAAATTGATCAGGCAATCCAT
>JBEGML010000076.1:0-5221 GCA_041183145.1 Bacteroidota bacterium
ATATCCAGCTATTGATAGAAGATGTCCCGCCGCTTGCGCTTCCCGAGAATGTAACCTGATTGCTGCATGAAGTATTGGAGTATGAAAAACTAACCTGCGGGCCCGAGGTAACCTGAATAACTCTGAAGGTTGTATCTGAACCGTTGCATGAAAGACTGTCAGATGCAATCAGCCTAACCAGATAGTTTCCCGGGTTAAGGAATGTAAAAGTGGTGTCATTGGCAAAACCACCGCCAAGGCCCGCGAAGTCCCAATTGAACTGAGAGGTATTGCTGCTGTTGTTATTAAATTGAACCGTAAGAGGTGCGCAACCTGAGAAGACGCTTGGGCTGAAGTCTGCAACTGCCAGTCTAATTTGAAAGTCGAATTTAAATAGACCATTGTTACAATTTGTGGAACCATTTATCTGTGACCATGCACCCGGAGTAGTTGGGAAGTCATCATTGCTGCCACAACCTGCACACACACTTTGATATACAATCCCTCTTTTATCAAATCTGCTTGTTCCTCCATCTACATGTTCTCTGCTTGTGCTTCCTCCGAAATAGGTGCCGTATAAAAGAGACTGCATGTCTTTTTCAAAAACGGCGAGATAAAAATTAAATCCGTCAGTAGTTGACTGAAATGCATTTGCCGAAACCGGCATATTGTTGGTAGGCACAGAACTCAGTATATCACCACCCCAGCCAGATATGTAGATGTTTTCACATACATCGACCAGAAATGCTGTTGGAGATATATTTACTTGTCCGGCTGAGACTGATCCGTTTCCGAATACAGAGGAGTAAATCGGAGTGCTGATAAGTGAATCAAATTTGATGATAAACTGAGGACTTCCGGGATTGGAGTAAACTCCATTTGTAACAGGAAAGTTACCGAGTGTCTGACCGAAAAGGTAAGCATTTTTGTTTTTGTCACATTGCACAAAAAAGCATTGATCATATTCGGGCGTTCCGGTATATGACCCTCCGAGGGCGGCATTGAATGAGGGCAGTAGCTTAAATACAAATCCATCGGCTAGGCCTCCCTGATAGGTGTTTTGCCAGGCACCAGGAGTTACAGGTAGGTCTGCTGATGTTGTGCCGCCACTTACATAAACATTGGTGTTATCATCTGTTGTGACAGAGTAAATGGCATCATCACCAGAACCTCCGAGATAGCTTGAGCCTGTGAGAGCATTAAGTTGCGGACTTAGTTTAAATACTATTCCGTCTATACCGCCTGAGAATGACGTTTGGAGCACAGAGTTTGTTGTAGGGAAGTCATTTGAATATGTGCATGTTCCGACATAAACATTTCCGAATAAGTCGAGATTGATTTCACCTCTGAAGTAATCGCCATAATTATAAACCAGTGCTGAGTTGTTTGCACCATCGTTATCCGACCCGCCCACAAAGGTTGAGGCGAGTAATGAGGTTCCGTCTGATGAAAATTTACATACATATATATCTGTTCCCAGATTGAAAACAGTGCCGTTTGATGGAAAAGACAGGGAAGGGCCTCCTGCGAAGCTGGTATCGTAGGCCATAGCACTTACCGGGAAATCAGCCGAGCCTGTTACGCCGAAAGCGAATAGTTCATTGTTGTTATTTACAACGAGGCTGCTTACCTCTTCTGTTTCTGTACCACCCAAGTAGCTCGAGTAAATGAGATTTGAACCTGAAGAGTCAAAAACGGAAATACCAACATCGCAAAATCCGAAAGCGTTTAATCCTGTGTATGTGGTGTCGAAGGCATTTTGCGTTAAGGGATATCCTGCGCTGAATACAATTCCTCCGGCATAGAGACGGCCATCATTGTCGTAGGTTGCAGTGAAGCCAAAATTATCAGCAGTGGAGCCTGTGTAGCTGGCAAAAACCAGAACTGGATCAATTATTAACTCTTCGCTTTTGTCATATTCTTCTGTTTCAAATCCTACAATATTTCCGTTTAGGGTATAACGACATTTCACTTCGGTTTTCTTGCCGTTTATACATTTCCAATCAAAGGGCTTTTACTCTGCGAGTTCCAAGAAAGAGAGCGGGAATACAAGTGCGCCGTCAGATTTGCGTATAAAAGCATTGTGGAAGCCCGGATACTGGATTTGAATATCTGAAATTTTTGCACCTGGCTTCAGGACATAATTTGTTTTCAGGGAATTGGTTGCAGTATTAATTTCGATGTCAATCTTTGGCCATACAGATTGGGCGATTAACTGGGCAACTGGAATAATATTTGTTTTCCACATCCGGGGGTCTTTTCCTGAATAGTAGTTTTCGTAATATGAGCAGGGCTTAAATTTTTGAAAGTTTATGTTTTTGGAAGCATTAAGCCAGATACTTTTTAGTGCGGCACCACGAAATCCTCTGCCATCAGCAGGCATAACAAGGTGCTTGCCTTGCCTCCAGCTCAGATCTGCAATATGTAGGGTAATGCCATTTTTTTCGATGAAAGCTGCACCTTGTTCAAAGTTTGTACGGAAAAGGAAAGACTCCTTCCACTGTCCAAAATTTTGGGTAAAGCCTTTGTCTGATTTCTGTTTACTAACTGCAGATGCCTTATCAATGCAAAAGCAAAGCAAAAAAAACAGGGCGATGCCGTTTAGGCAATTCGATAACTTCACCTCAGATAGTTTTCAGCCATAAAATTACAATAATTCTTCGTTAAAACCGCGTTATGCTTAGGAATTCAGGCCATTGGATTTTGGTAAATTCTTCATGAAGCTGCTTCAGATAACCTTAAGCATGTTTGCGTTGGATTCTGATGGTGTTTAAATTTGAACGTTAGCAATTCTTTTGGAAGTTTACAATAAGTTTGCATACTGAAGTCACTATTTGGTAATAAGTGCGATTGACGAAATAAAAAATGAAGAAAGAATGGTATGGGATGTTACGTTTTCTTAGCTTGACTAAGATGTATAATGCATTTCTAATTCTTATTTCCTATTACCTTTCCCGTATGCTTTCCCGTCCCGTTATGATGGGGAAGCCTGTCAGTATTTCTATTGAACCTACTACGTCTTGTAATCTCAGATGTCCGGAATGCCCCAGCGGCCTTCGATCATTTACGCGTGAGACGGGAATGCTTGATGAATCTTTGTTTAAATCGGTTATTGATAGCCAGGCGAATACTTTATTTTATCTTATTTTTTATTTTCAGGGAGAACCATATTTAAATCCGGGTTTCCTTGATATGGTAAAGTATGCGGTAAGCAAAAAGATATATACTGCAACGAGTACCAATGCACACTATTTGAATGATGAAAATTGCCGTAAGACAATTGAGTCGGGCATGGGTCGGCTAATTGTGAGTCTGGATGGACTTACGCAAGAAACTTACCGGAACTACAGAGTTGGAGGCAGTCTTTCAAAGGTTCTTGAAGGAGCTAAACGCATGGTACACTGGAAAAAGAAATTAAATTCAAAACATCCGTATTTAATCTTTCAATTTCTCGTGGTTAAACACAATGAGCATGAAGTAGAAGCAGCTAAGTTATTGTGCAAGGAAATCGGATTTGATGAGATTAGATTTAAAACAGCTCAGGTGTATGATTATCGTCATGGAAACCCATTAATACCTGAAAATCCCAAGTATAGCAGATATATTAGAAATTCTGATGGAACTTATAGAGTTAAAAATGTTCTAGAAAATCATTGTTGGAAAATGTGGCATTCCTCTGTTGTAACCTGGGATGGAAAAGTTGTTCCCTGTTGTTTCGACAAGGATGCTCATCATGTTTTGGGCTCCTGCAAAGGCAAAGACTTTTCAGAGATTTGGTTGTCTGCCGATTATCAGCGTTTCAGGGCAGGAATTATGAAGGGGAGGAGCAAGGTCGATATTTGTCGTAATTGTTCCGAGGGCACAAAGGTATGGGCCTGATTACCTAATGGCTTTATCGTTTAATTTGTCTCGAGCACTTTGAGTATTTCATCGAGTTTAGGTGTGAGAATGATTTCTGTTCTCCTGTTTCTTTTTCTTGATTCGGCGTTGTTTGCCGGGTCTAGAGGGAAAAATTCTCCTCTTCCTGAAGCCATCAGGCGCTTTGGGTCTATCTTACTGTTGACAAGCAGTATTTTAACAATACTTGTTGCGCGCAGAACACTTAAATCCCAATTGTCTTTGATGGCGCCTGTGCCGCTGTAGGGTACATTATCGGTGTGACCTTCAATGAGAATATTGATGTCTGGGTTTTGTTCCAGAACCTTAGCCAGACTTTTTAAAGCATCAATTCCTTTGGTATCCACTGTGGTACTTCCTGATGCAAAGAGAAGTCTTTCTTCGAGTGAAACGTAAACCTTGCCATTCTTTTTTTCAATAGTCAATCCGTTGTTCTCAAATCCCATAAGAGCGCCCGAGACCTTTTTTTTGAGCATGTTTACAGAAGAATCTTTTTCGGAAAGAATTTGCTGTAGTTCATTCATTTTTTTCTCTCTTAGTGCAAGTTCTGTTTTTGTAACCTCGAGTGTTCTGGAGGTTTGTTCGAGATCTTTTTTCTTATTTTCGAGATCTGTTTTTAGCAGTCTCAGAGCATCTTGTTCTAATTGTAATTGTTCCTGTGAAGATTGCAGGCTGGTGATTAGCTTTCTGTTGTCTTCAGAGTTTTCCTTGATAAGGTCTTTGTTTCGAGAGATGAGCAGCTCGTAGGTTTGATTCAGGTGATCATAATTGCTACTCATTAATCGAAGCGTTTTACCCATTACCAAGGTATCGTTTTCAAGGCTGGAGAGTTTTCTTTTTATCTGGCTGTTTTCCAGTTCAAATTCTGTCAGCTTTGTTTTCAGATTTAAGGCATCCGCTTTTGAAGCGCTTAGATCCTCGGAGCATTTTTTTTCTTTAGATTTTAATTCATCCAAAGACCGTGCAGGCACACATGACTGTATGGACCATATCAGGCAAAAGATTATTCCTGAATAAACGAGCTGAATTTTCATGATATCGGACTATTTATGCAAAATTTCGTATTTTTCTGACAACCTCTTGCCAACATGTTAGGAATTAATAACAGTTCAATGTGGGAATCGTCAGGGTGCTATGGTGTACCTTAGCTGAATACCGCTGTTCGAGTTTGAGGTAGGGAATGAGGTTGAAATGAAGGGGCGTGTGATAATACGGTCGTAGAACAAACGAAGATTTAATTTCTCATTAAGTGTGTAATCTGCTGTGAGCTTTATGGAGATCACGGTTTGACCGGCTGTTGGCTGGTTAATTCCTTCTACAACTTTACGGATTATGGTATTGTTTC
>JBEGML010000077.1:0-3865 GCA_041183145.1 Bacteroidota bacterium
TCATAATTACCCTGTTTTGATGATAGTTGATGAGCACAAGATCAAAGCGAATTTCGGTTTCTTCCGGCATCGAAATCAGAAAAAAATCCGCAGCCCTAAGCAATGCCCTTCTCTTTGCTGGGGTTATCATTTCTTCTTCACGAAGCGGCTGAATGCCACTCCTGGTCTTGATTTCAACGAATACCACTTTATGAGCATCCTGTATGATTAAATCAACCTCAGACCTGCCTATGCGATGATTTCGGTGTAAAATACGAAATCCATTTTCGGAAAAATATCTATCAGCATGCTCCTCCCCCATTCTGCCTAGGTCAGCGCTATTCATGCAAAGAAAAATATTCAGCCCTCACGCCTTCAGCATCTACTCTCAGACTTAGGTCTGCCCCGAAGATGAGTGGCATGTTTTCAGGAATATGTCCGGCAGGAAAACCAAAGCAGACGGGAATTTCATAAGGTTTCATAGTTTCATGAATAATCTGCTCTGCGCCCATACCAAAAGGTATAACATTGTCTTTCATATCACTCATGCCTCCGGTAATAAGGCCTGAGAGGCGTGACAGCAAGCCCGAGCGGTCAAGGCTTTGCATCATGCGGTCAACGTGATAAAGATATTCATCAAGGTCTTCAATAAACAGTATGCTTCCTTGAGGAATTTGTGATTCTGAACTTCCCTGCAAGGCATAGAGCAAAGAGAGATTGCCGCCAAAAAGTTTTCCTTTTGCGCTTCCGCGAATATTCAGTGTGTGGGGGGGTACGCACACAGCCGGATTTTTTCCTGACAATGCATCAAACAACGCATGAGTAGCTTTCTGGCTGTGCCCAAAATTCAGCGGCATCGTGGCGTGCATAGAAGCATAGCCAAGTCTGTTTATCCATGCATGCAAAGCGGTAACATCAGAATAACCCACTATCCATTTCGGCTGTTTCAAAAATCCCTCAGGGTTCAGCCGGTTGAGCAGGCGCATGCTGCCATATCCGCCTCTGGCAATAAAAATAGCCTTTAACTCAGGGTCATCAAGTGCAGATTGCAGATCGTGGAGTCTTTGATCATCATCACCGGCAAACTGATGATGGGCGGCGTACAGATTCTCTCCAACATGCACTGCCCAACCCCTTGAGCGCAGCAGGCCAAGAGGAGCCATCATTTCATCAGGACTCACTTTACGGGCGGTTGCGATAACAGCCACCTTATCACCCTCGGTAAGAAAAGGAGGACACTTCATTTTTCTATCTTTGCCGCAATTTACGAGCATTTTAAGCAAATTTCATGTTGCGCAACCACAAACGCTACCTCATCACCGCTGCATTGCCCTATGCAAACGGCCCCAAACATATCGGACATCTTGCCGGAGCCTATCTTCCGGCCGATGTTTTTGTACGTTATCTGCGATCACAAGAACGTGAAGTACTCTTTGTTTGTGTCAGTGATGAGCACGGCACTGCCATTGCCAATCAGGCCATGGCCGAGGGAACCACGCCCAGAGCCATCATCGATAAGTACCATGTGCTGAACAAGAATTCCTTTGAACAGCTGGGAATAAGTTTTGATATCTTTCATCGTACCTCAGAAGCGCTGCATCATGAAACCGCATCAGAATTTTTCACCTCACTGCACAACAAGGGAATTTTCAAAGAAGAAATATCTGAGCAGTACTTTGACGAAAAAGCCGGTCAGTTTCTTGCCGATCGTTACATAAAAGGTACCTGCCCGAAGTGTGGATATGACAGTGCCTACGGCGACCAGTGCGAGCGTTGCGGCTCCTCCCTCAGTCCGGAAGATCTGCTCAACCCACACTCAACCCTCAGCGGTGAGGTGCCTGTTAAAAAAAGTACCAAACACTGGTATCTTCCCCTGGATGCCTATGAGAGCTGGCTGAAAACCTGGATACTTGAAGGACACAAGCAAGATTGGAAAGCCACTGTTTACGGGCAGTGCAAATCATGGATTGACGCAGGCCTGCATCCGCGTGCGGTAACAAGAGATCTTGACTGGGGTGTGCCGGTACCGCTCAACGATGCCAAAGGAAAAGTACTGTATGTATGGTTCGATGCACCTATAGGTTATATCTCTGCAACTAGACAATGGTGCCTTGAGCATCAGGATAACTGGGAAAAATGGTGGAAAGACGAAGAAACCTGTCTGGTACATTTTATTGGCAAAGACAATATAGTATTCCACTGCCTGATTTTCCCGGTGATGTTGCATTCGCATGGAGGATATGTGCTGCCCGAAAATGTTCCGGCCAATGAGTTTATGAATCTGGAGGGTGATAAGATGAGCACCAGCAGGCACTGGAGCATAGAAATGCATGAGTATCTGGAAGACTTTCCGGGCAAGCCCGACATCCTTCGCTACTGCCTGCTGTCAAATCTTCCCGAACAGCGTGACAGTGAGTTTACCTGGAAAGATTTTCAGGCAAGAAACAACAATGAGCTGGTTGCCATACTGGGTAATTTTGTGAACAGAACACTGGTGCTCACACATAAATATTTCAATGGTGTAGCACCCTCAGAAGGCAGCCCTGAAACTGCCGATGCCGACTTATTAAATGCAGTCAGAAATGCTCCGTCAAACATTGCCGCTTCCCTTGAGCAATACCGCATCAGAGAGGCCATGGCAGAAATGATGAACCTTGCAAGAGCCGGAAATAAATATCTCGCCGATACAGAACCCTGGAAAATTGATGAGGCGCATCGCCATCGGGTAGAGCATATACTTTACATGAGTCTTCAGGTATGTGCAAACCTGAGCATATTGATGGAACCATTTTTACCATTCACTGCGGCCGCATTACGCGGGATGCTGAACATAAACAAAAAGAACTGGCAGGATGCCGGTAAGACAAATCTGCTGCCTGCAGGACATAAAATTCAAGCTGCATCCTTGTTATTTTCCAAAATAGAAGACAGCAAGATTTCTGAGCAATTAGAGAAGCTACATCAAAAAAAAGCAAACAGTCAAAGCCCCTCGGCAGTTGAAAAAATGATGGAAGATAAAAAAGGTACTGAACCTCAGAAGGAAGAAACATCTTACGATGAATTCATGAAAATGGATTTACGCATTGCCACAGTGCTGGAAGCGGTGCGTGTTCCAAAAACAGACAAACTGTTGCAGCTTACCATAGACACCGGTATTGACCAACGTACTATTGTAAGCGGCATTGCAGAGCATTACAGTCCGGAAGATATGATAGGCAGAAAAATTGTTGTACTTGCTAATCTTGCGCCCCGTAAAATTAAAGGTATAGAGTCCAAAGGGATGATCCTGATGGCCTCAGACAATCAGGGCCGCATGAGGGTGGTTAGTCCGGTAGATGATGTTGACAACGGAGCCCTGGTAAAATAATGTATGCTTTGTTGATTTACAGGCCTGCAGTAAGATTCACAGATAGTTTTTTAAGAAACGCGCTTGAACCCGGCTTTACATTGCTGACAATAAAAGCTTACTGACAGATCACCTGGACAGAGTGGCAGAAAACAAATTTATTTGAGGCAATTATCCACAAATCCGATTTCCTGAATACCGAAAACCTGAACCAGTTTATGGTCGAGGGTTTTTAAAAAATCAGCGGCATCTTTGTTATCTACAAAGTGCAGCCTGTCGGGGGTTTCGCGCTGATTGCGTCCGAGCATAAGGCCATTTCTCTCACGGCCGTCTTTAAGTTTGATTTTTACCGCTACGGTAGTAGTCATGTTTATTTTTATTTTGGTACAATATTAGAGCTCGGTTTCTATGCGGATATTAAGCCTCTGTTAATTGTATGTCAGATTTTCCCGAATACGATACGATACCTTTCGGCAAACGATTGTTCTATGCCTTTTTCATTCCGGTGTTGTTTGTTCTTGCGATGTGGATGGTAAAAGG
>JBEGML010000078.1:0-5391 GCA_041183145.1 Bacteroidota bacterium
ATATTCCATTTAAAAGGTGGGTTTTTGCTTGACTCAATTTTGCAATTTTTTGAAATATGTGTCTAAATTTGTTTTTAGAGGCAGTTAAAGTCAAGAGAGATTTTTCCTCATTAACCAAAATCGTTAACGCTTATGAAAAAGTCACAAACCCCAATGCACAATCACAATTCAGCATTCAATAAATTGGCTGTCGGACCAATTACTTTCTTTTGGCAAAAGACGATGCTTCTGATTTTTTTTCAGCTTGTTTTTTTAAGATTTCATGGCAATGTTGTTATTGCTCAGGCACCTGCTGAGGCCTGCTTGCTTTGGGAGCTTAGCGGAAATGGTTTGGCTCAGCCTTCCTATATATTCGGCACCATTCACTTAATTCCCCAAAAAGACTTTGTTGTCGATAAATTAACTCTGGAGTCATTTGATAAATGCAAGACTCTGGCTCTGGAGGCCGATTTAAATATGGATGAGGATACACGTGATAAACTTGCCTTGTCAACTCTCTTACCTGATAACAGAACGCTTGAGGATTACATGACAAAAGATGATTATAAGTTCACTGAAAAATATGTTAAAGACAGTCTGAAAATTTCTTCTATCAAATGGATACTCTTCAAACGTGTTCGTCCCTTTTATCTATCCGCTCTTTTTATGAAGGAAATAGCCGGTAAAACAGAGTCCTATGAAGAAACTTTCATCGATATGGCAAAGAAGAAAAAGATGACCACTATGGGCCTTGAATCCATTCTTTTTCAAATAGGAATTATTGACTCTATCCCAGTTGAGCAGCAAATTACCATGATGCTGGATGGTTTTCGGGAGGGTAAAAACATACGAAAGGAGTGGGAGAACCTCATCACGGTTTACAAGTCCAGGGATCTCAACGCTATGCAGGCACTGATGGTGGATGAAGGCGGTAATATCCCTGATTTTGAAGAACGTTTCCTTAACCGTCGCAATAACAAATGGATCCCGGGCATCGAACAACAGGCAGCAAAGGAAGCAACTTTCATCGCCGTTGGTGCGGCTCATCTGGTCGGGGCTAAAGGTATTATAGCTTTGCTTAGAGAGAAGGGCTATACTTTAAAGCCCGTCATGTGATTTTTGCGCTTAAATTTGTAATCGAAAAATTCACGCAAAAATATGTTCAGATTTTTACTCTCCTGCTGTTTAGTTTTCAATTTCACAGTAGCTCTATCTGTTCCTCCTCCTTCGGCCATTTATCCTTTTCTGGATGATTTTGAGTCTTACGCACCTAACTCCGGTCCCTTCGGTTCTGGCGGATGGTTTGGTTCTGCCATGAGCTTTACAGTTTACAGTGGTCATGGTGAAAGCGGATCCCAGTCTATGTCAAAACTTCTCAATGCTTCTATTCCTGCAGATTCAATTTTTACTCCCATCATTGGTGCGCTCACCAGTGCCACAGTTCTGTCTTTTGATTACAGATTCGTTGATACTGCCGCCTATCCTTCAATCGCAACGCAGCTTCCTGCAGATGCTGAGCTTTTTGTAGGAATTAGCAATGGGGTAGGTAATCCTCCAACACCAATCAGCGTGATTAACTCCTCGAATCATACTGTTACATCTGGTTTTAATACCATTTCTGTACCTATTGGTGTCACCTTACCTCAGGTTGTGAACACCAACCGTGTGTTTTTGGTCAGAATGAAAGGCGGTAGTTCAGGAAATTATTTTGTTGATATTGACAATTTCTCTGTCGCCAACGGCACTCCTCTTTCTCTAGGAAATGCACAAACTGATTTTGCCAGATTTTATGTTTCCGCACCCTATGGCAGGCTCAATATTTCAGGCACAACAGAGAGTAAGCAAATACAGATAATGGATGTTAGGGGCAGTGTTCTTCTCAATGCCCCAATCTCCTCGGTTATTGGTACTTCAGTCAGCGATTGGCCTGCCGGTCTGTATGTTGCGCGCGTTGGAGATAAAGTCTCTAAATTTGTCGTTCAAAAATAAGTTTTCAACGACAAGATTTTTGCTTACTAACTTATTCTCATTTTTTTCATTTTTTCTTAATGTTTTAAGGTTAAAGCGTTTAAATTCGTAAGCCTTAAAAAAATGAGATGAAAGAAATTGAAGAACCTGATTTTGATGCCATTGTTTTGGAGTGGACTCGGGAGTTTCTCCGAAAACTGCTGGCTCAGAATGCAGACTATTCCTTTGAGCCTGAATTAATCAGCAGCATAGCTCGCGGAATGATGTTGGTAGAATATTGGGATGCAGTAAGTTGTAAAGGCGATTTTGTAGTCAGAATTGACTATCAGGATGTGATCGGCCGACGTGTATTCGGTCATAACTACTCGGTTACTCTTGGCAAAAAAGAAATTAAACTCAGCTACACTCATTTCTATCAGGAAGAAATGGGAATGGATTACACACCCGGCCTTGAAGAAATCTGGCCCGCAGAATATGCCACCGAAAAGGAACTCAGACAAACATTGAGAGATTTCGAAAAGGGATTTCTTCGCGGACTATACAAAGGCCTTGAATGTGAAGACAACCTCAGCTCACTTAAGGTTAAAACATCTTCCTCTGATTAGTTTCAAAAAATCCCGGAATATTTCATTAAGAGCCGTTATACAGAGCGGCTCTTAATGTTTTAGTCTGGCCGTGTTATAAAATGAAAGCCTAACATTAACCCTAAAAAAAACACCCGCACCGTTAAGATGCGGGTGTTTCTGCTCATACAAAAACCTGTTACCAGATCTTTGCGCGCTGGCTTTCTTCTCTGTACATTTTGTTTCCTTGCTTAACACCAAAAGTCTCATAGAATTCCGGCATATTTGAGAACGGACCAACTACTCTCCATTCGCCGGGTGAATGAGGATTGGTCTGAACCTGCCTTTTTAAAGCTTCAGGAGTATAAAGTGAACGCCACATCTGCGCACCCGCAATGAAGAAACGCTGCTCGGGTGTGAATCCGTCAATTTTTTCCGGACGAGCCTTACCTTCCATACTCTTTTTCATGGCAGCAAAGGCAATCGAGAAACCTCCAAGGTCTGCTACATTTTCGCCCACTGTTAGCGCTCCGTTAATATGCATGGAGTCAATAGCTACATATTCATTGAACTGATTAATGACAACTTTGGTCTTGGCTTCAAATTTACTTTTGTCTTCTTCGTTCCACCAGTTTTTCAGGTTTCCTCCGGCATCGAATTGCGCACCCTGATCATCAAATCCATGTGTAATTTCATGTCCTATCACCACTGCTATTCTGGCATAGTTACAGGGATCATCAGCAGCAGGATCAAAAAACGGAGGTTGCATAATTCCTGCCGGGAATACTATTTCGTTCATGCTTGGATTGTAATAGGCGTTCACGGTTGGAGGTGACATCCCCCACTCAAGTCTGTCTACCGGCTTACCCAACTTGTTCAGATTTCTTCTGAATTCAAATGCTGTGGCGTTGTATGCATTTTTTAGAAAAGATTCTGAACCGATTTCAAGGGAACTGTAATCTCTCCATTTATCAGGATATCCGAGTTTTCTTACAATAGTATTTAGTTTTTCAAGGGCCTTGGTTTTGGTTGAATCACTCATCCAGTCTAATGCTTTGATGCGTTCGCGATAAACCTCTGTCATGAAATCTACCATTTCATTCACCTTTTTCTTTGATTCTGCGCTGAAGTGCTTTTCTACATAAAGTTGTCCTAAAATCTCGCCCATATAGGAATCGGCCAATTCTAATGTGCGTTTCCACCTTGGCTTCATTTCATTGGCGCCTGTGAGTACCTTGCCATAAAATTCATGATTCTGCTTACTCAGGGCATCATTCAGGTAAATACAGGAAGCGTCTACAATTTTCCATTTGTAATAGGCTTTCCATTCTTCCGCATTAACACTCTTGAACATTTGACTCATTTTGATCATAAATTTCGGCTGTGTCACAATCAGCTCTTTTAGTTCACCTGCACCTATGGCGCTCACGTATCCTTTGAAGTCAACTTCCGGAGCCGATTTGCATAATTCATCTACCGTCATCTTGTTATACTGAGCAGGTATATCTCTTTGAGCAAGCGCATTCATAGACGCACCGGCGAGCGCTGTCTCAATTTTCATGACAGAGGCTGCAGATTTTTTTGCATAGGATTCTTCAATTCCGCTTAGTACAAGCATTTTTTCAATATGCTCCTGATATTTGGATTGAAGCTCTTTGGATTCTTTGTCGGTCTTCAGGTAGTAATCACAATCAGGAAGGCCAAGGCCGCCCTGCCCAATGTAAGCCACAACCTGACTGGAGTTTTTCATGTCTGTGTAGGCATACATGCTGAAAAGCACTCTTATACCCAGAGGATGCAGCCTGCCGGCAAGTGGAATCAAATCTTTAGCCGATTTTATCGAATCGGCCATTGCCAGATAAGGCAACAGAGGTTTGATGCCGTCCTGGTTCAGCTTTGTTGAATCCATGGAGCTGCGAAGGAAATCACCAAGCTTGCGTGCATTGGAGCCTTCAGCAGCCGTGGTGTTTTTTATGGCATCATCCATGATGGCTCTGAGTTTTGCCTTGTTGTCTTCTTCAAGGATGTTGAAATTGGTCCAACGGCTTTCCGTAGAGGGTATTTTGGTATTCTTTAGCCATTGGCCGTTGGCATAACGGTAGAAATCATCTGCCGGATTTACCGAAGTGTCCATTGAGGCAAGGTCAATACCGGGGTTCGGGCCGGCGGCTTTCTTCTCTTCAGCCCTTTTACAGGAAAAAATGAAAATCCCGGGTATCACAAGCAGGATAACCTTAAGGAGAATTTTTCGCATACGATTTAGTTTTGCGCAAGTTTAAGGCGAATTCTCCAAACCATAAAAATTCGGTTAATTCGTATTCCCAAAATATGCTTATGCTAATCTCTAAGTTCCCCCGTTTGTTCGTCCTTCTACTTTGGGCACCCTTCATTTCTTTTGGCGGTAGCAAAGAAATAAGTCTTGAAGACATTTGGAAAAACGGAACATTCTCTTCGAAATCTGTTGCTGGCTGGCAACCGATGTCTGATGGCAAACACTACACCACACTTGAGAGAAGTGGTGAAAACACTTGCATTGTAAAATTTGAATACAAGACTGGAAAAGCCGTTGATACTCTGGTTTCTGCATCGAAACTCAAAAGTATTTTGCCTGAATTTGACCTTGAGAATTATGATTTTAGTGCTGATGAAAAGCAAATTTTAATTTCGGGTAATTCGGAGCCCATTTACCGACACTCTTCCCGCTCCGATTATTTCGTATATCGATTGTCTGATCGTTCTCTGATTGGGCTTAGCAAAGGGAATAAGCTGATGCTGGCTGAGTTTTCTCCTTCCGGTAATCAGGTGGCCTACATTCGTGACAATAACCTTTTTTATAAAGATTTAAATACAGATAAGGAATTTCAGATAAGCCGTGATGGCA
>JBEGML010000079.1:0-5348 GCA_041183145.1 Bacteroidota bacterium
AAATATTTTCGGACCCCACAATAGAGGCAAAATCGTATTCGTAATTTGTGTTAGCCAATATCTGAGAGGGATTGTGACAGACCATATGGTAGGAGTGTACGAAGTAAAAGCTTTCTTTTCCTGTCAGCCCTTTGGTGAAAATATTTGACGTTGCGGGTATTGCCTGATTCCATCCCATATGCGGCACTTTGTAGCGAAGTTTATCGCTTACGTTGAACCGCTTTACCTCTGCATCAATCCAGCCAAATCCATTTACATGACCTTCTTCACTTTTTTTTGCCATAAGCTGCATGCCGAGGCAAATTCCCATAACCGGAATTTTATCTGTGAGAACCCTGTGATTAATGACTTCCCACAATCCGGATTTTTGCAGGTTACTTACACCTTTTGCGAAGTGTCCTACACCCGGAAGCACAAGACGAGTTGCCGATTCAACATCTTCCATGCTTGAACTTATCACTGCCTGAACAGATAGTTTTTGAAGCTTTTTCTGGACAGACCTCAAATTGCCCATTCCGTAATCTATGATGATGATTTTATCTGGCATATTTCAGGTAAAGAATTTCCGGTACAACTTTAAATTTTGCAGCTATACGAATAGGAAATTTCATCATTCGAATAAGGGGCAAAAGTGTTTTGTAATCTTTGTGTGATTTTACCGGACTTTTCATAATGGTTTCCCATTCCTTTTCGCTAAAGCCGAGTTTATTAAGGGCGTATTTTATTGTTTGTGAGTCGTACTCGTAGTTTCCTGCTCCAAGGATGTTAAGAACCTGATCGCGCTTCATTTGTCCTGAGCGTATAAGAGCGGAGTATTCAGTTTTACGTTTATCGATATTAAACTTTACCGGAAGGTAGTATGACTGGAAAAATTTTGTGTAGTGGTTTTCATGATGATGCCCGCCGTAGTATTGCCAATCTAATTCTGATTCAAGAATGCGGTCAACTTCTTTTTTGTTGTATTCGATATATTCCAGAATTCTGAATTCTCTTATTTTTTTTATCCAGAGGTAGTACTGGAGTTTCATCAGGCTCATGTGCGGAAAACTTGTAATCTTTTTGACTTTACTATATTTTCTCATCACGTCATTCACATAAATGGGGTCCATGTAAGTCCAGCTGATGGGGGATGTGCCTTCTGTACGAAAGGAATGTCCGTTAAGAATGTATTTGATGTTTTCTTTGTTTGCAGTATGATAAAGTACAGAATAAATGGCATAGTCGGTTGGAATATCTGCATCTGGCGTGGATGATTTTAGGAAGGCTTTTTGGATTTCACGAAATTCTTCCCAGTCTGCTACGATGGTATGCAGTTCAACATTAAGTTTGCTACAGGCTTTTTTGATATTGTTGACAGAGATTTCTGTATTCCAGCCATTATCGAAATGCACAGCGAGGGGTCGTAAGCCAAGTTTTACTGCGGTTAATAATGTGTAAGTGCTATCTCTTCCGCCACTCACTCCAACCACACAGTCGTATGGTTTTCCCTTGCCGTATTGCTTTATTTCTTCGATTTTATGCGCCAGGTATTTTTCCATTTCAAGGCCAAGAGGATGTTGCAGCTCCTGTTGGCGATGGATTTTGCAATATTTGCATTCCCCGTTTTCATCAAACCAAATATCGTTGACTGTTGTATCAAGGACGCAAGTTGTGCATCTTTGAATTTCATGGTAATTATCTTTGCTCGAGTTCATAAAACAACTTTGGTTTAACCGGCAAAATCAATTTTGCGAAAGGTGCGATGATGGATGCAAATTTTCTGATGACGAAATACCAGGAGGGGTAGTCTGAAAACTGGTGGTTTCTGGATTTCCATATTTGTTCAAATTCTTCTTTGCTGACTTCCAGTTTTTTTATGATGAAAGATGTTTCGCTTTCTATACTTTCGTTTTTGTAGGGTTTTTGAGCGCATATTTTCAACGCTTCTTCACGCCCGATTGCTCCGTTCAGTATTTGCGCTGAATAGGTTATTAGTCTTTTATCGATTCCGAATTTTTCATACATCCAGTAACCGATTACCCATTTTGTAAAGAGATTTTCATGGTGATGTTCACCGTAATATTCCCAGCCGTAATTTTTTTCAAGAAATTCCCGGGCATCCTTTTTTTTGTAGTCGGTGTAATAAAAAGGGGAATAGATTTTTATTTTTTTGATGTAACCGGAATAGAATATTTTCCAGAGGTTGTTTTCGGGGTATGTTTTTCTTTTTCCGTTTCCGAATTTTTTGTGAACAAATTTCAACTGACGATAGTCGCCGTATGTCCATTCGGTGGGTTGTTTGCCTTCTGAGCGAAAGTCTGTTCCAATCAGGATGGCTTTAATACCTTCTCTTCTTGCATATTTGTATAAAATCGCTTGTATGGCTTGGTCTGTTGGGTTGTCAATCCATGGAAGCCTCGCTCTCATGTAAGCCCGAAGAATATCTTTCATTTCCTCGTAATCAATCACATAAGTTTCCAGATCGATATTAAGTCTGGAGGTCATATTCTTAATATTCTTGACAGCAATATCAGAACTCCATCCATTGTCTAGATTTATGGCCAATGGTCTTAGACCCCAGGATGAGGCGAGATGCAGCAGATAGGAACTATCTGTTCCGCCGGAAACGCCGATGATGCAATCGTAGGTTTTCCCTCGTCCTTTCTCTTTAATTTCTTTGAGGATAGAGGCCCATTTCTCGGCCCCTTTTTCACCAACGGGGAAGTCGTTCATGAGGTTTTCCTGAATTCTAGCATAGTTAGAAACCCCGTTTTGGTCTATGGAAAAGCCAGGAATACTGGAATTCCAAATACCCTTATGACAAACCTTCATTTGGTACAAACTTTTTTATAGACAGCAAGTATTTTGCGTGCCGTTTCCAGGTGATCAAAATGCGACATTTTTCCTCGTCCGTCAGATTGAGTTACAGATAGAAGTTTTTGTATCGCAGCTCTGACGTTTTCGGCATCGAAATTAACTATTATTGCGTTATTAACCTCATGAAAAACCTCAGAAATATCACCAACGTCGGTTGCAAGCAGAGGCCTGTTACAGGCCAGTGCCTCTTTGATGAATTGCGGAGAGCCTTCTGAAAAGGAGGTTAATACGCACAAATCTGCAGCATTCATCCATAATGGGACTTCTTCACGTGCTTTATTCCAGAGCTCAAGAACTTCCGGAGGGTTAGGTCCCCAAATATTGATAGCAGATTTTAGCAGTTCAAAGTTTTTTACGGGGTTAGAAAAAGCAGAGGAGAAGAGAATATATTTTTTTGAAGGGTCGAGATTGAGCATCCTTCTGCACTCTGTTTTATCAAGAGGCCTGAATAAGTTTGTATCAACTCCGCAGGGGATGACATGCGGGTTTTTTTTGATGACGGCTTTGTTTTTTAGTTTGTTACTAACGAAGATAGAAGCATGAGATCTTAGGGAAGCAATTGCAGAAAACCATTTGATGATTTTATTATTGATATCAGAGCCGTGAAAGGTGGAAACAACAGGTACTTTGCTTTGTAATGTGGCGAAGAAGCAAGCCAGACCAAAGTGAGCGTGGATTATATCACAAGGAGAATTTTCAATTTCTTTTTTAAGTCTTTTTAATTCACGCAAATATCCTTTCCAGCCTTTGCCATTAATGAAGAAAAAGGAAAAATCAACAGCATTATTGATTGACTTTATCGCCTCGGTTTGATCGTAGATAAAGGCCTGATGTTTTTTGAAATCAAACCCCGGAGTGTTGCCACTACATATAATTTTCACCTTCATGTCAGAGCGTTGTATATATCAATGTAATCTCTGGAAATCTTTTCAATACCAAATGACCTTCTTCCGGCATTTTGTATTTCTTTTCTGTTGCCAGCAAACACACTGCTTGCCGGCAATGCAATTAAATCTCCGGATTTATCGAGGGCGATGCCAAATCCGGTTTTACGCAGGTAATCATTAATGAGATCAACATTTCGGTCTGAAATTACAGGCAGGCCGGCGCAAAGGTATTCGCAGAACTTCACAGGGCATGCCACTTTATTTACGATGCTTTTTGATCTGAAAATCAGAGCGGCATCAGCGGCTGAGAGATAAGATCCAATTTTTTCATAGCTCACAAAATCATTGATTACTCCTTTTAACTCAATCTTATTTGGGGAAAGATTGAGGATAGTCCATTTTTCAGAGATCAGTGAAGAAAGTTCCCCGGTAAGTTGCCAGGCGGCGGTACCACCGGATGAAAAAATCAACATCTTATCGTTGTCTGACAATTTAAATTTATCTCTAATCAGTTTGCGTTCTGAAGGCGAATAGTGGATGTTAGGAGAAACTAGACAGTGAACAATATGTATGGGTTTTTTGATGCCGGGTGCTTTATCAAGAAGATATTTTTTCAAAGATTCACTGACAGTCGAAATTGCCCCAAATAAAGGAAGAGACTTGAAAGTGTTTCTGTAGTTAATGAATTTAACTTTGTTCTTTAGGGAATGGCCACCTTGGAACTCTACTGTTTCTTCCCATCCTGCTCCCCTGACGTCAACTAATGTTGTATTTAGTGAGCCCAAGTATTTCTTAATTCCTTTTGCAGAATGATAAGCAAGTAGTTCTCCACGGACATGAACTATGGTGCGTCTTTTGGGCAGTGACAATAGCCGAATTTTTCTACTAATTTCATTTGATTGCATTATGTTGAAAAAGAAATAATTAGGATAATTTTTAAAAAAGCACAATTGTATGTTGCTGTCTTTGAAGATCTCTCTCACTTTTATTTCCTGGTCTTTGTTTTTGATTCCGCAAAGCAGGTAAATTTCAGTGATTAGATTATTTTTTTCGTAATACAGGAGCAACTCCGCTACCTGGGAGCGAAATACCGAACCTATCTCTGCATTTATGTAAAGAAGAGTATTTGGATTATTTGAAGTCAAGATTGATGCGCCCTGAAATGTTCTTTATGCCATGCAAAACCCCAAGATAGTAAAAGTAAATCATACGTAAGCCGGCTGTTCTATAGCAAAAGGAAAAAATTACAGGGAAGAGAAATATCTCTTTTAGCAGTCCTTTGAGAAAAGGAGCTCTCATTTTATATTTTTTCCAGAACAGAAATTTATTACGCATCATATAATAATACATGCGGTGATAGCCTGTATTATTCTTTTTTGACCAATCGTGATAATGAAATATCACTGCAGAGGGAACTACCGCTGCCAGTTTGTTATTAATTTTTGCCCTATAGAATAAATCTGTTTCATCATTGTACATAAAGTATTTTTCTTCAAACAGAAAATCTTTATCTATAAGATCATAGGTTTTTATGAGTAGCGCACCGCCATTGAGTGAGTCAGTAAAAAAGGGTTTATTATTCCGGATGTCATTAAGTTTAATTCC
>JBEGML010000080.1:0-2916 GCA_041183145.1 Bacteroidota bacterium
GTGTTGGAACCCACAAATAGTAAATAGAAATTTTCATCATCTGAATAATCAGCCACCCAGCTTTTCCTGAATAGCATGGCTTGTCCTTTCCCCGTACGCTCTGCATTAACTGCTGAAGGTGCAATCTCCACTTTAACAGGTATGCCTGCCTCTGCCCAATCATGCTGTAAAAATTCGGCGAGCTCCTGATTTGCTGCCGAGGTAAGTAAACTGATTTCGGGAAGTCCTTTTCCATGCGGGAATCCTGCTTCGGTAAGAAGCTTCTGCACTTTGCCACGATCTTCTTGCCGAGATTGAAAGTCTGAGTGAAAACCTTTACTGCCTTGAGGTAAAAAGCCATTCACTGCCGGAATGCCTATGCCTCTTCTAAGATATTTTATCATGGCCTCTCGGCGAATGGCATGGCTCATGGCTTGCCGCACCCTTTTATCGCGGTACGCCGGCGGAAGGATGTCTAAACGAAAGCCCAGATAGTCCGTTTTAAGGTAGGGCCTTCGCACCATTCGGATTTTTTCTGAATAAGATGCTTTTAGTTTGCCTTCCTCATCAAGTATTTCGTCTTTGAAGCTTCCGTCTATTCCTGATATGAAATCAAATTTTCCTCTCATGAACTCAAGAAAAGCTGCTTGTCTGTCTTTGAGAAATGAAATAGCAATGGCATCGGGTCGTTTGGGATAACTCTGAAAATAATTATCTGTTTTGCGTAAAACCAGTTTTTCTCCTTCTGCCCAAAATGCCATTTTATAAGGGCCTGTGCCAACCGGATGTTGCCCGAATTGCTCTCCGTATTTTTCTATGGCCTCATGTGGAACAACTGAACAATAGGGATTGGCAAGGAGACTTAAAAAAGGACTGAATGGTTTACTCAGAAAAATTTGTAAAGAGTCTACACCTATTACATTGATGATGAGCCTGCCGTTCTGATCGCGTTTAACGGCCTGCATCACCCACTGCCCGGGTGAATCTTCGGCGGCCAGTCTTTGCAATGAGAAAGCCACATCCGTGGCAGTCATCCTTCGCCCTTTGGAACCGGGAAAACAAACATCGTCATGAAAAAAAACGTCGTTTCTTAGCTTGAATTGCCATAGAGTTCTGCTGCTGTCGCAACTCCACCTCAAGGCAAGGCAGGGCTGCGGGTTCAGCATGGTATCGGTCTCAAGCAATGAATTAAAAACCTGCGCAATCCCCCAGATGTTTTCTACTCTTGATGAAGCAAGCGGGTCCAGGCTCTGTATACCGGCTGACTCGTTATATCTGAAAACAGAGAATCCTTCGGTGCTGTTGCGCTTACAGGAGGTCAGTGCAATAGCTGCAAGTATTAATATACGACTTAGTTTCGGATTCACAGGGCGAAGATAATCTTTGCTCTCTAAAGTACTGGGCCTAAATTCGGATGTTTTGCTTACTTTTGGAAACTGTAAACAGAGTGAAAACAGTAGCATTTCATACCCTAGGCTGCAAATTAAATTTTTCGGAAACTTCAAGCCTTGCAAGATCGTTCAGAATGGATGGTTTTGAGGAGGTTTCTTTTCCCGGTCCGGCAGATGTTGTCGTCATCAATACCTGCTCAGTAACAGAAAATGCAGATAAAGAATGTAAGGCATTAATCAGAAAGGTGAACAGGGTTTCTCCAGATGCATTTTTGGCCCTGATTGGATGCTATGCTCAACTCAAGTCTGAAGAGGTTGCCTCTATACCCGGTGTTGATCTGGTGTTGGGCGCAACAGAGAAATTCCGTCTGCTTCATCACGTGAAAAGAACTGTTGACCATGAAGGGGTTTCTTTGCACAGTTGTGACATCAATGAGGCACGACGTTTCGATAGTGCATGGTCAGATAGTTCCCGGACTCGCGCATTTTTGAAGGTTCAGGATGGCTGCGATTATCCCTGCTCTTACTGCACAATACCGCTGGCTCGTGGCATAAGTCGAAGCGATACTGTTCACAATATCATTGAAAGGACACATGAAATTGCTGCTTCAGGAGCCCGTGAGATTGTGCTAACAGGAGTTAACATCGGAGATTTTGGCAAAGGTGAGAATGGCGATAAAAAACATGAACACACCTTTTTGCAGTTGCTTGAGACGATTGAATTTAAGGGAGCGGATCTTCGTTACCGTATCTCAAGTATTGAACCCAATTTGTTAAGTGACAGTATAATTGAACTCGTGGCTTCTTCCAAGAAATTTATGCCGCATTTTCATATGCCACTTCAAAGTGGATCTGATGCAATCCTCGGAATAATGCGCCGTAGATACCGAACCTCTCTGTATCAGGCCAGAACAGAAAAGATAAAAACTTTGATGCCCGGCGCATGCATTGGAATAGATGTCATCAGCGGCTTCCCGGGTGAAACAGATGAGCATTTTCAGGATTCTTACGATTTTATTTCTCAGCTTCCGTTTTCTTATTTGCATGCCTTCACATTTTCTGAACGTAGCAATACACCCGCAGCCGATATGGGGGCTAAAGTACCTGTTGAAATAAGGACGCGTCGTACAAACTTACTAAGAGCTCTCTCGGCCGCAAGGCAACAAGAATTTTATGCCTCAGCAAACGGAGAATCTTCGGAAGTGCTCTGGGAATCTGAAAACAAAGACGGATTTATGCTGGGTTATACCCCACATTACATTCGTGTCATGGCTCCCTATGATTCCAATCTTGTGAATTCATTACAGCATGTCAAACTGAGATTCAGTAAGAGCTCAGATTTTATGCTTACAGCTAATGTTAATCAACTGAACTTCGCGTAATAATGGGGCTGCTGGATATTATTAAATCTGTTTTTGGCAAAAAAGTCGAAAAACCATCAAACACGACAAGGTCGTATTATGGTTCCAATGGCAATCGCCTGAGGTTTACACCCCTGAAATACTTTCCTAAAATCGAGGAAAAACTCCTTGCATTTAAGGCCGAT
>JBEGML010000081.1:0-3428 GCA_041183145.1 Bacteroidota bacterium
ATTTTCCACGATCCCTCTCAAAATCCTGTACTGAAATTAAGCGGAAAAGTAATTGATGAAAGTTTCATCACTCAGATTGTCGTGAACGGCTTTCAGGTAAATTTCGATGCCCGGCAGATTAATCCTGATTTTAATTTCGATCTCAAACTTGGTACAAGAGATTCAGTTAAAATATCTGTCACAGATGAGTACGGAAATAAATCTGTATTTCGCTATGCTGTAAACGCCAAAGAGGCGGCTTCAATCAGAAATAATCCGATGGGTAGAACCTGGTTGGTCTTCGTCGAGAATAGTGATTATCTCGATTTTGAAAAACTCGATGGGCCTTCTAAAGATGCTGAATCTATAAAATCCGCTATTGCAGATTATCGATTCGACAACATAATAACAAAACGAAATCAATCGCTGCAAGCGCTCGATAAATTTTTCCGTATTGAACTTCGTGACCTCATTAAACAGCAACAAGTCAATTCCGTCATGATATGGTTTGCCGGACACGGAAAATTTCTTCACGGCTCCGGTTACTGGATTCCATCTGATGCCAGGAAAAACGAGGAGGCTTCATATTTTCCAATAAGTAATCTCCGTGGTTATCTTGAAAACTATGGCGCACAATTGAAACATATACTCATCGTTTCTGACGCCTGCGAATCCGGTGATGCATTCAAAATAAGCGGTCAATCAGCTATAGCCCTTGGCTCATGCTCAGACACAAAAGCCAGGGAATCGGCCTCCGTAGTTTTTTCTTCAACAGCCTCCGAAAAAGCCAGTGATAATTCAGTTTTTGCCAAGTCATTTGCCTCTGCCCTGCAGGGCAATAGCGCATCTTGTATTTCTTTGTCAGATATCTCTGTTTTGGTGTCAGATGCAGTGGAAAAGAACCAAAGGCAAACCACAAGCCTTGGTCTTATCAAAGGACTGCCAAATGACGGCGGTACTTTCCTTTTCATGAAATCAGGCTCTAAAAAGTAAGATTTTCTATATTTGTAAAAAAAAATCTCCATGACACTTTCCATTCTTTTGGGTTTTTTGGGTGGCCTCGGAACCGGTGAAATCATCGTCATCGTCGTTCTTCTACTCCTTTTCTTCGGTGGTAAGAAAATACCTGAACTCATGCGTGGGCTCGGTAAAGGAATGAAAGAGTTTAAAGATGCCTCAAAAGGCGTAGAGGACGATTCCTCCAAGGCTCCTAAGGCCTGATTTAACTATTTCATAAGACTGCTTCTCCTTACATGCTTAACGCACCAGGCAAATAGGATGAAAAAACTCTTGTTATTTATATTATTCTCGCTTTATCTATGTACAGGATTTTCTCAAACTCCTGCCTCCTCTAACTCCGTTCCCGACCCGATTGCTGATGCCCTTGATTCTCTTCAGCAACTTGCTTTCTTTTCCTGTAATACAGAAAAAACCGACTCCTGCATAGCCCTTGCAGCTTCCAACCAGTCCTCACATATACCTCATTTTGAAGATCTTGTTTACGAGGCTCGTTTGGCACAACTTGATGCTATTAGTCCGTTTGATCTGGTGTTCAACCCTCAGGTAAAATCCTACATAAACCTCTACGCCAATCGAAAGAGAAATCTGGTAGCGAGAGCAATTAGTCTTTCCTCTGTTTACTTCCCGCTTTTCGAAGAAAAACTCGCACTCTACGGACTGCCCATGGAGTTGAAATATCTTGCAATCGTTGAATCAGCACTGAATCCCAAGGCAGTCTCTCGTTCAGGTGCGTCAGGCCTGTGGCAGTTTATGTACAAAACCGGTCTCATGTACGGCCTTGAGGTAAACTCTTATGCCGACATGCGCCGCGATCCCGTTAAAAGCACCGTAGCAGCCTGCCGATATCTGTCTGATTTGTACCGCGCACTGGGCGATTGGCAAATGGTTCTTGCAGCCTACAATTGTGGTCCCGGAACGCTTGCTAAGGCTATCCGCCGCTCCGGTGGAAAATCTACTTATTGGGAAGTTCGTCCTTACCTACCGGCCGAAACCCAAGGCTACGTCCCGGCATTTATCGCGGTTAATTACGTAATGAATTATACCAAAGAACATAATTTGTTTCCCGCCCCCTTAAAATCTGATTTTTTTCTAACCGATACTGTTGCAGTTAAACAATGGGTTTCATTTTCTCAGATTGCCACAATTACTGGGGTTCCATTAGAAGATCTTCAATTCCTTAATCCTGCATATAAAGCCTCTTGCATACCCGCTACTGCAGGCCTCACCACCCTCGAACTTCCCCAGTCTGCAATATCCGTTTTTCTGCAAAAGGAAACTGAAATATATACCCTGAGCATCAAAAAGCCATTGGCTCCTATCATCGCGAAAAATTCTTCGCCATTACCAACAAAAACGTATCACAAAACTCGTAAAGGCGAAACGGTCCAATCAATTGCTGCTCTGTATGGCGTCAAAGCCTCAGATTTGAAAAAATGGAACCGAATAAAAAAACAGCCCCTCAAAGGTCAACGACTTGCTATCTATCTTCCTCAGCCCAAGGCAATGCCCTTACCACCATCTGATGAGGTCTCACCTCAAACAGACCCGGTCGCAGACAATCAAAAAAATCATACAGCTGAACCGGATAAGCAAAATTCAGGAACCGAAGTTGATTCCGCAACTCTGCCATCTGTCGCTGATTCGGTTAAAACCGAAAACACAGCTCAGGAGGTCTATCATACAGTTCAGAAGGGCGACACCCTCTGGAAAATTTCTAATATGTATAAATTATCAAGTGTTGAGGAGCTCAGAAAAATCAATAAACTGGCCCCAAACTACAAACTAGTTCCCGGAACCAGAATCAAAGTCGCTCCGGCTTCCGCTAAAGGTTGACCTCTCTATCTTTTTTTGGCAGGCACGCTTTTGCGTTATTGCACTTCGTAACTTTAGGCCTCGTTGATTGATACCCTGTCATGGATTATAATGTTCTTAAAAAACGCCCATCCTTCCCATTCGAAAATATCGCTGTTGCGGTCTCATTTTCACCAAGGCTTGAGGGATTGCTGCGCGAGGCTCACCGTATAGCTGCTATGTTTAACAGCAGTCTTATCATCATTCACATAGGCAAAAAAAATCCTGAACACGAAGAAAGACTTGAAAAATATATCCTTAAAACCGGCATCAGTAAATTAAAATACCGCCTTATCTGGATGGAGGGTGAACCCGTTGACACTATCCTCAAACTCTCCAAACTAAATGTGGTTGACCTGCTTATACTTGGCGCTCTGGAAAAGGAAAATTTATATAAATATTACGTCGGATCCATAGCCAGAACAATCAGTAGAAGAGCCAAGTGCTCCGTTTTACTGCTCACAAATCCCTCAATAAATCCTCCCAAAATAAAAAATGTGGTGGTCAGCGGAACCGATAATCCCAAAACAATACATACCATCAAAACAATGGCCTACTGGGCCAGACACGAAAAAATA
>JBEGML010000082.1:0-2889 GCA_041183145.1 Bacteroidota bacterium
ATGTTAATGTCACCCCACCAAACGGTGTTTTCTGTGTTTTCGTCACATACGATAAATTTGTCCTTTGGGGATCTTCCTGTAAACTCCCCGGTATCAACAGCGAGTGCTCCGGTGTCTGTTAGGAAGCCTTCACCGCGGTGAATAGTTTCCTCAATAAGTTCTGCAGGGGTGAGATTCCAGTAGGCGGCTGCTACATGCTCCAGACCAAGACTTGCTAGCGTGGCATCCGGGGCTTTAATTCCGTATTCGTTCATGAAATGTTTTTGGTTCTACCTTGAATTTACCGCGAAAATACTAAATTCCGACGAGGAGGCAAAAAAAGAGCGGTCTCCGCTCCGGGTCATTGACCCTTACAAGGCTCATTTTCACCTACATAAATTCTATCGTAGGAATCCGCAAAGGCCTTGCACCAATTCTTGATTTTATTTTTTTGTTTTTGGGTGCTTTTGGGGTTAAACGTGATGCAATAATCTGTTTCACCTTCACGCCCCCAGAAAGATTTCTTGAATTCAAATAAGTTTGCTTCATCTTTGAGTTCCTTATCTAGTTGTTTTTCAAAGATCTCTCTGGCTGGAGCATTTATACCTTCCCCTCTGCTAAAAAAAGAAACTCTTATCGATTCTGTGGTTTTGCCCGGGTTTTCTGATTCTTTAACGCTTGATTTAGCAATTTTACCCTGTTGAAAACTGCTGCACGCCAGAATCAAAACTGCAGCCAAAAGAACAATTGCAGAAAGTCTCCATTTCATGAGTTCAAGTTTTTTTAGAAAAGTGAATAGCCATGTAAACCCAACCAGCCATTAAAAGAACTCCACCAATGGGCGTAACAGGCCAAAGTATCTTCAAACCTTCCATACCACTCAGTGATCTTGTGGAAAGTAAAAAGATAGACCCGGAGAAACAGATAATTCCTGTGATGAACAATCGGAATCCGGTTTTTGGCAGATCTTTTGGAGCTCCGCTGCCAAGAGCTGACATAAGAATAGCATGAAGCATGAGATACCTGACTCCGGTATCAAAACTTCTGAATCGCTCTTCTCCGAGCAAAGGCTGAAGCGAATGTGCTCCGAAGGCTCCAACAGCAACTGAAAATCCTCCAAGAAGGAATCCCCATACTTTCCATGCTTTGTTCATCTGCGCGTATTCAAAAAACGATTAAGGTCATCAATGGAGCTGGAGAATGTAAATGCATCATTGACTATAAAGTAGTTGGCAGTATCGAAGGTGTAGCGATGAGCAAATTTTGCAAATTCCAGTTTGCTGCTTTCGAACGAAAAAAGACCCATAATATCACGCACCTGAGCCGAAGTAAGGCAACGAGACTGGGCGATTTGCTGTGCTACCTGAAGCCTTGTACTTTCAAAGTTTTTGGAAGATATACTGTTTCTTGCTTCAGAAAATGATGCGGGATCCATAGCGAATCCGCAACCCGGTATGGTTGGATAGGTCGGCACCGGTGCAGGATTTACAGGGGTTAACTGTTGTGGGTAAACGGGATTTATGTAGGTGGTTTGTGTGGTTGTTTCGTTGTACTGACCTCCGATATTGATGTTAATTCCGGTGTTTATGAAATCATCGTTGTAGAGATCATTGTAATAAGTGGTTGTGGTGGTGGTTGTAGTGGTTCCGGGATAAGGTGAGGCATGATAGACAACAGTATTCTGCCCGGGAATAAGGTTGCCAATGGTTTGTGTATTAGGAACAAGGTTCATGAGCCTTACCATCCACTCTCCGGCTAGACCGCGTCTTGCGCAATAGGTGGCTTCTGTGGAGGGCTCAACAAGCAAGTTCCAGTTCAAGGTTCCCAAAATCTGCTGCTCAAATATCATTGACATGGCATAGCTGCCCGGGGTCATTCCGGTGAGACGAATATTATTTCCCGGTAAATTATTTTGAATAACCCCATTAAGCGCAAGGGAAAACCTCTCGCCGCTTTCTGTGTAGACAATAACATTACTCAATTGTGCTCTGGTGAATAAAGAGCAAAAGATCAGCAGGGTAAAAATCAGGCTTTTCATAACATTTTTTTTTCTTGGGTTCAAAGTTTGTGCCAATACAAAAGTAAAGTTCAGTTTTTATCTTTAATTTACCGGTATTATGGAACACGCAAACCTTTTTTGTGTTATTTCACATTGTGCAAGGTTATGTTTTTTCTTCATATGATGACACAGGCGCTGAGGGGGCAGGATTTGATTATCTCTTCAAACTGTTCAGAGAATTATTGCTTCACACATCGGGCGATGTTAATGAGGCGGTTTCGTGGTTGACCGAAATTGACAACAAATACGGCATAACCGATAAAAATTATTCGCTCGGAGATTTTATACAGGAGCTTCGTGACAGAGGATATCTCCGGGACAACGCTGATACGGGAATACCGGAAATCAGTCCTTTGACAGAACAGGAAATCAGAACCGGTGCATTTGATGATATTTTCGGGAAGCTTACAAAGGGAAATAGAGGTCAGCATCAAACATCGTTTTCAGGCAAAGGAGAGGAGCAGGGTTCAGAAATCAGATCTTACAGATTTGGTGATCCGCCTGATTCATGGCTGTTGGCTGACTCAGTAAAAAATGCTCTAATACGAAGTGGAGGTGCTGAATGGAGCTTATGTCAGGAAGACCTTGAGGTTAGAGAGACCGAAGCAGGGGTTCAAACCTCTACAGTGATTATGATCGACATTTCACATAGCATGATTCTCTATGGTGAAGACCGCATTACGCCGAGTAAAAAGGTGGCATTGGCTCTGTATGAGTGGGTAAAGCGGAGATACCCCAGAGATACTATAGATGTGCTTGTTTTCGGAGATGATGCCTGGCAAATTGAATGGAAAGAATTGCCCTATCTGCAGGTTGGCCCCTATCATACCAATACTGTGGCAGGCTTGGAA
>JBEGML010000083.1:0-3144 GCA_041183145.1 Bacteroidota bacterium
ATTCATTTGGCATGGGCTTCTTCAGTTAAATCTCCTGCCGTTTTTATGCACTATCAAACCCCTGTTTTGGAGCCAACTCCGGATAAGATTGTGCAAGCGCTCAGAAATATTAAGCCATGCAGGATTTTCATCACAAGGAATCAACGTCAGGGTAATTTTTTCAGCAGAATACTCATTGATGCAGGCTTTGTGGTTCATGCCTCATCACTCATTGAAATGCGTGCGGTAAAATCCGCTGAACCACCTGATGCTGACTGGGTGTTTTTTTCGAGTAAGCATGCCGTTGACTTTTACCTTAAAGCCGGATACGCACTAAAAGGTAAAAAAATCGGGGCTATTTCCAAAGCAACAGCTCAGATGATCAGACAGGCCGGCTTTGTTTGTGATTTCATCGGATACTCTACTGACACCGCTCTTACCGGAAAGCAGTTCGCAGGCCGAGTTGGAAGGTCGAATGTGGTTTTTCCTATCGCCAGGGGAAGCATGAAAACAATTCAGAAACAACTGCCTCAGGCGCAGGTTCTCGATTTGGTTGTTTATGAGACCATCAATCTTTCAAAGGAAATTCCGGAATTTGATCTGCCGGTGTTTACCAGTCCCTCGAATGTGGATGCGTTTTTTCAAACCAAACCCGGAAAGATTCCTGCCCATGCAGTTGCCATGGGAGGAGCTACGGCAGCAAGGCTAAGACATTATGGGGTAAGAAAAATTCAGGAGCCCGATGCTTTTGACGATCTCGGTCTCATAATGGCAGTTTTACGTTTAAATTCAGGATTATGATTCACAGGCCTCGCCGAAATAGAAAAAATGCAGTAATACGCAGTATGGTAAGAGAGACGTCCATCTCTGTATCTGATTTTATTTATCCTCTTTTCCTTATTGAAGGCACGGGACTTCGTAGCCCGGTAAAATCTATGCCCGGTATTTTCAGGCATAGTATTGATCAGGTTCTGCATGAAATTGAGCAATGCCTGAAGCTTGGTCTGAATGCCTTTGCCCTATTTCCGAATATCGAGGAGGGGAAAAAGGATGCACTTGCCACTGAGAGTTTAAACAGCAATGGCTTGTATTTACGATGCATCAGGGAAATCAAGAAACAATTTCCGGAATCCTGTCTTATTGGAGATGTTGCCATGGATCCTTACAGCAGCGACGGTCATGATGGTATTGTTCGTCATGGTATCATTCTTAATGATGAAACACTTGAGGTTCTGGCCAGAATGGCTCTGGCGCAGGCTGAAGCCGGTATTGATATAATTGCGCCCAGTGATATGATGGATGGCAGGGTGGGTTTTATCAGAGAACATTTGGATGGTGCAGGCTTTTCTGAAATCTCTATTCTGGCATATTCAGCCAAATATGCCAGTGCTTATTACGGACCTTTTCGTGATGCGTTGGAAAGCGCTCCGAGGTTCGGCGATAAGAAGACTTATCAGATGGACCCCGCAAATGTGCGTGAAGCATTGCGTGAGGTTTCCCTGGATATTGCTGAAGGTGCCGACATGGTGATGGTTAAACCTGCCGGAGCCTATCTTGATGTGATCAGGGCTGTTACTGAAATATCTGATGTGCCTGTGGCCGCCTATCAGGTGAGTGGCGAGTATGCTATGATTAAGGCAGCGGCCATTCAGGGCTGGATCGATGGTGATAAGGTAATGGAAGAGAGCCTGCTGGCTATTCGCAGAGCAGGAGCAGATATTATTCTTAGCTATTTTGCCAAAGAATGGGCTGAAAAGAACAAAAATTCCTGATTTGTCTTTCGGAGAATTATAATAATTTTGTAAATACTGTTGTCAGGTCGCTGTTGTCTCTGATTGGCAGTAAAAAATAAACCCAACATCATGAAACACCTTTTTACTTTTTTTGCTGCAGTAATGTTCTCTGCAACGGTTATGGCACAAGGCTATAACATTCAGATCTGTGTTCAGCTTAGTGGTCCTCCTATGAACGGGCCGATGACCTTCAGTCACTCCTATATGACCGGAGGTATAACCAACACTCAGACATTTACCGTACAGCCCACGACTTTGCCCTACACTTTTTGTTTTCCTGCATTTATGGCTCTACCTGATTCAGGGTTTTTTGCTTTTGTAGGCGGAACGATTTCATCCCCAAATTGCAACAATATTTCCTACACTGCATTTACCGCATCCGATACTACTTTAAATCTGAATTATCAGAACTGCGGAGGTAGCAGCGGCGCCTGCTTTGGCACCATCGGCGCTGGCGGACCTGCAAGTAATGTTCTAACGGCATACTCTCAGGGTGTTCCTCCTTTCAATTACGCTTGGAGCACGGGAGCAAATTCTCAGGCTATTACCGTATCCAGCAGCGGCACCTACTGCGTGACCATAACGGATGCAAACGGTTGTGTGGATACGGCTTGTTATGTTTATCAGGGAGGGGGTTCCTCCTGCAGCGCGGGAATTTATGCTTACACTGATCCTCTTACAGGTGTTACCACTTTGTATGCTGTTGAAGACTCCTCAGCATCTGTTGTTTCCTATTCTTGGAGCAATAACCAGGCCGGTGCAAGTATTGTTCCTGCAACAGCAGGCACCTATTGTTTAACGATTGCTTACTCGAACGGCTGCACAGCAACTTCCTGTTACAATTACAGCCCCGCAGGTTCAAGCCCCTGTTCAGTAACAGCCAATGCTTTCCCTGATTCTTCAACAATGGGTTTAGTTCATTTCTATTCAAATCCAACAGGTACTGCACCCTATTCCTATGTGTGGTATTTCAGCGATGGTACAACCAGCAATTTGGCCAACCCCTCTCATAATTTTGGAATGTTCAATAGCAGTGTGATGTGGGCTATGGTGGAAGTTACTGATGCTACGGGTTGTGTTGCTTATTACAGCTTTATTATTCCTCCTTTCAGTGGAATTCCTTCTTCCTGTCAGGCCGATTTTATTGCGTATGCAAACTACGGCGGTGGAACACCGGGCGAGGTTTCCTTTACTGATCTTTCTAATACAGCTAACCTTAATCCTCCCGCAACCTATTCATGGGATTTTGGTGATGGAACTACTAGTAGTCTTCAGAATCCTACTCACGTTTTTGCCTCAACAGGTTATTATTATGTTTGCCTGACCATCACCAATACTGCCAGTTGCATGAGCAGTTACTGTACCACAATAT
>JBEGML010000084.1:0-4036 GCA_041183145.1 Bacteroidota bacterium
GTTATTTTCCTGCATCGGAACCGCTATACTCATGTATTGTAGTTGTTTATGAGCCTTCAAAGAGTGCATATTATGCCAATGAAGTTGCCGGTCCTGTATTCAGGGAGATAGCCGATAAGGTTTATTCAATGAGCACGAGTATACACAAAGCCATCGAGGTAGATACTTCGTCCGGAGTTAATCTTTTGCCTTTGGCAACGTCCGGATATTCTGATGATTTGAAAATAATAGCGAGAGAGCTAAATGTAAAAGGATCCAGAAATGTTGGAACTAGTTATTCAAAAGTTATTTCACATGAAAATGGTTGGAGTGTTTTTCCAATGGTTATCAAAAATAATGAAGTTCCTGATGTACAGGGAATGGCATTAAAAGACGCGTTACCATTACTTGAAAGTCGTTCTCTGGTTGTAAAAGTATCAGGAAAAGGGATTATTCGCAGGCAGAGTATCCCTGCCGGGAAAATTTGTCAGAAGGGGATGGTAATTAAAATAGAGCTTTCTTGAAACTACTAAGCGAAATATTATACAAGGCAGGAATTATCGAAGTGTCAGGGGTCACGCATATTGCGGTATCTTCTGTTACGTCAGATTCCAGAAAAGTTGAACGAATGGGCCTTTTTGTAGCTGTCAGAGGAACAGTTTCAGATGGGCATAACTACATTGGAACTGCAATTGAAGCAGGTGCTATTGCAATTATCTGTGAAGAATTTCCTCAGGTAAGAGATGAAAAGGTAACATACGTGAAGGTTAAGGATACTGCATTTGCCTTGGGTCAGATCGCATCAAATTTTTTTGATCAACCTTCCACCAAGCTCAGGCTTGTAGGGGTTACAGGTACAAATGGTAAAACAACCTGTGTAACGCTTTTATTTCAATTGTTTAACCAGCTTGGTTACCGCTGCGGTTTAATTTCAACGGTCAAAAATATGATTGATCGGGAGGAAAGAGTGTCAACCCATACAACTCCAGATCCGGTTCAATTAAATCAGTTACTGGCCTTGATGGTTCAAAAAGGGTGCTCCTATGCTTTCATGGAGGTTAGTTCACATGCTGTTGATCAGAAGAGAATTGCAGGACTAGAATTTGCAATAGCAGCATTCACCAATATTACTCATGATCATCTTGATTATCATGGCGATTTTGAAAATTATATCAGAGCAAAGAAGGGTTTTTTTGATCAGCTTGGATTGTCTTCAATTGCACTAGCCAATCGTGATGATCGGAATGGCAAGATAATGCTTCAAAATACACGTGCAAGAAAGTTTTATTTTTCACTCAAGCAAGGGGCAGATTTTAACGCCAGGCTGATTGAGTCACATTTGGGTGGTCAATTAATCTCGATTAACGGCAAGGAGATTTGGACACGACTTTTAGGAGGTTTTAATGTATACAATCTTTTGCTTGTATACGCGGTTGCGATTTTACTTGAGCAGGATCAAAATCAAGTCTTGACAGGCATTAGCACCTTAGCGCCTGTTGAAGGAAGATTCCAATTTTTTAAATCTGAGAATGGAGTGACCGCGATTGTTGATTATGCTCATACGCCTGACGCTCTTCAGAATATTCTGGATTCTATTCAGGAGTTGCGAACAGGTAATGAAAAACTCATCACGGTTGTTGGCTGCGGGGGGAATCGAGATCCGCTTAAACGTCCGGTTATGGCAAGTATTGCAGCTAAATATAGCAATAGACTAATTCTCACATCTGATAATCCGAGAAATGAAGATGCTATGACTATTATTGAAGAGATGGCAGCTGGTTTAGATCCTGTGCAGAAAAATAAGGCACTAGAGATTGAAGATAGGAAGCAGGCCATCAAACTTGCAGTATCTCTTGCGGAGAATGGCGATATCATATTAGTGGCTGGAAAGGGCCACGAAAAATACCAGGAGATTAAGGGAACAAAGTATCCATTTGATGATCTTGAAGAATTAAAAAAACAATTTAAAGAAAGAGTTTAATGCTATACTACTTCTTTCAATATCTTGACAAGCAGTTAAGTTTTCCCGGGGCGGGAGTGTTTCAATACATTTCCTTTAGAACATCGATGGCTTTTATAGCCTCGCTAATCATTTCATTAGTTTTCGGTAAACGGATTATTTCTTTCCTGCGCTATAAACAAGTTGGAGAGACTGTGCGAGATTTGGGCCTTGACGGACAAATTCAAAAACAAGGAACCCCGACCATGGGTGGGCTAATTATACTCGCAGCAATTTTTATTCCGACGCTACTTTTTGCCAAGCTCCATAATGTATATGTAATACTAATGCTATGTTCTACTATATGGCTTGGTGCAATTGGTTTTCTTGATGACTACATAAAGGTATTTAAGAAAGATAAACAGGGTTTAAAAGGGATATTTAAAGTTATAGGCCAGGTAGGATTAGGTTTAATTGTTGGCACTACTCTTTATTTTAATGAACATATAGTGATTAAAGAAAAAGTATATAACAGAGATGAAATTGAGGTTGATGCTAAGGTTTTTGAGGAGCAGATAGATTCGCGCAATCTTCCGCATTATGCTTCTGTCGAGACTAAATCAATGAAGACGACTATTCCTTTTGTTAAAGATAATGAGTTTGATTATTCTGCAATTCTTTCTTTTTTGGGTGGAGATTATCGTAGCTATGCATGGCTGATATTTATTCCGATTGTTATTTTCATCATTACTGCAGTTTCGAATGGGGCAAACATAACAGATGGTCTTGACGGCCTTGCTACGGGCACGTCTGCGATAATTGGTGCAACGCTGGCTATTTTTGCTTATGTGTCAGGTAATACAGTTTTTGCAAATTATCTTAACATATTATACATACCAAATTGCGGAGAGCTTGTGGTTTTTTCCGGGGCTTTTATTGGTGCATGTGTCGGATTTATGTGGTACAATTCTTTTCCAGCACAGGTATTTATGGGAGATACCGGTTCGCTTTCGCTGGGTGGAATTATCGCTGTATTCGCCATAGCCATAAGGAAGGAGTTGTTGATTCCAATTTTGTGTGGCGTATTTTTAATTGAGAACTTATCCGTTGTCTTGCAGGTCGGATATTTTAAGTATACCAAAAAGAAATTTGGAGAGGGTAGAAGGATCTTGAAGATGGCTCCACTTCATCATCATTATCAGAAATCAGGCTATCATGAGGCTAAGATTGTTACACGTTTCTGGATTGTTGGTGTAATGCTTGCTATCATGACATTCGTTACTCTGAAACTAAGATAATTCTTAAAATGATAAACGAAGGTAAAATAGTTGTGTTGGGTTCTGGTGAGAGTGGAACCGGTTCAGCTATTCTTGCTCATAAAAAAGGATTTAATGTTTTCGTTTCGGATGCCGGAAAAATAAAAGATAAATACAAAACAGAATTACAGAAATTCGGTATTGCTTTTGAGGAAGGTGGACATACTGAGTCTTTGATTTTCCAAGCTGATTTGATAATTAAGAGTCCGGGAATTTCTGAGAATTCATCAATTGTCAGAAATGCGATTCAAAGGGGAATGTCGGTAAGTTCTGAAATTGAGTTTGCCGGTGCTTACACCAAGGCTATTATCATTGGTGTAACTGGGACTAATGGTAAAACCACCACAACATTACTAATCTATCACATATTAAAAAAGTCAGGCCTTAATGTTGGACTGGCCGGAAATGTGGGTTATAGTTTTGCCCGACAAGTTTCGGAGCAGAATTTTGATTACTATGTTCTTGAGCTCAGTAGTTTTCAATTAGACGGGATGCAAAGCCCAATTTTAGATGTAGGTGTTTTGCTAAACATCACTCCTGATCATCTTGATCGATACAATAACAGTATGGCTAACTACACGCAATCAAAGATGCGGATCGTAAATTTGATTAAAAGCGGAGGGGCTGTGGTTTATTGTGCTGATGATAAAATTATTAAATCATCGATTAGTACTGATTCAGACAGAATCCGATACTATCATTTTTCTCTCGAACCATTAGTCGGTGAGGGAGCCGGTATACAAAACGAAGAAATCACCATCAACATCCATCAAAACCCCATTTCTATGTCAATACACGATTT
>JBEGML010000085.1:0-2948 GCA_041183145.1 Bacteroidota bacterium
CGTTATACGTTTGCTTGAAATAGGACAATTCTACCGGAATGATCGAGCCTTCTGACGTATACTTATCAATTTGTCCTTCTGATGTCTGAATATAGGTTCCATTGGAAAAATTAAGGATCGAATAGATCTTATTTTCCGAATTGTATCTGGCACCATTCATGGCTGCCTTAAGTTTTCCATTGACCAGTTGATACAGTCCTGTTTTATTTCTGGCAATAAAAATTTTTCCGTTGACCTGAAACAGCCCATAAATCTCATCCCCTGCAACGGAGTGAAATGTTTGAAAATGATCTCCTACAAATTGGTATACTTCCCCCCCATAATGGTAAAAGACCCCCGCATTACCAGCCAATACTTTTTTGGGAGACTTCAGATCTGGAATTTTCGGGAAATGATGCTTTAACGAATGAAAATGCATCTTCCCGCTTTTATCCGCCAATAAAACACCCAAATCTTCTTTAGCCGCGACATAAACGTGGCCAAGTTTATCTGTCGTCAGAGAATTGACTTCACGGGTATCCCCTTTTTTATTAAATACCTTGATGATGCGCCAACTTACCCCATCGTATTCCAAGACTCCGGATTTGTTTCCGAAATACATGATCCCCCGTCCGTCCTGAGTAATGGAAAAGACCTGGTTGTGGCCATTATATTCAGCATTCGTGAAATTTCGGATGTTTAGTGCGCCTTGAATTTCATTTCGCTGCGACATTGCTCCCGCCATAAAAAATAAGGCGAAGACTAAAGACACGATATGTTTCTTGAAGGTCATCTAATAATTACGTTCACCAAAAATAAACAAAGCCCCCGATTATCGAGGGCCTTTAATTCAGTTTTGAATGATGATGCGTTGTTGATAGCGCTGACCATCCGAAATGATCCAAAGTGAATAGATTCCGGAATCAAATTCACTGATATCCAACTCAAGCTCATACCCATCCGTTACCTCATCCAGCGATTGGGTCATCACTTCTCGACCCTGACCATCCAGCATCATGAGTTTGACATCCGAACCATTTCCTATGGAAATCCGAACATTTAGTAGCTTATTTGCCGGGTTGGGGTACACCATTAGTTCATTGCTTCTGACAAGTTTTTCCAAACCTGTTTCCTCTATAGGTCCTGCTATTGGCTCTGTTCGGTTGGATCTTGTTGTATTGTTGTTCTCGATTTTCGTTGAAACACAAGCCTGATCAAGTACTACTTCTATTAAATAATGTAATGAGGTCGCTGTTGCTGTTGGCGCCTGATAATCACTGTATGAATTTACGTTACTTGGCAGAGAGGTAAGTTGTTGCCAACCATCAACATTGTCATACCGCAAAATATTGTACGTAGCATAGCTGAAGCCTTCGTAACTATCCCAGATCAGATTGACCTCACCGCTTATTCCTACGTTTTGGGTCAAATGGATCGTTTTATGATGGCTACTAAGATCCGATTCTGTTCCGCAATTATCAACTGCCGCAACCTTGTAACGATACGATTGTACCGCAGGATTTGATACTGTGTCAACAAAAACACTCAGACTGTCGTATGGAACTCTTCCAATATTGTAATACAGTCCAGCCTCACTACTTTCTCGATAGATATTATAATAACTAATGTCACTAGCAGAATACTTTTCCCATGCTATTTTATTGTTTTGCGAATTGGTAACCGTCACCACACAAACAGCATCTGTTTCTGGAACTTCGTAATCAATATCGAATAATTTCGTGCTGTAACATCCATCATCTCCATATACCTTCACATAATACTGTCCTGGCGACAACCCATTTACATCATCCGTTGTTTGAGCATTTGACCATAAGTAGGTATATGGCTGTGTTCCGCCAATCGGAGTAATATAGATGCTGCTTCCTGCAGATCCGCAGCCGGCCTGAATTACTGAATCGACAGTAATCATTGGAGAATTTGTTTCACTAATCGCAATGGAGGCTTGCGTAAGACAACTTTCATTATCAATGACAGTTACTGAATATACACCTCCTGCAAGACCTGTTGCGGTAGCACCAGTTTGATTATCTGACCAAAGATATAAATATGGCCCCGTGGTACCGGTTACTATAGCTGAAGCCGTTCCGCTTGCGTAACCGCATACAGCCTGCGTAGTTGAAAAATCTATTAATACTTCGTCAGGTTCAGTGACAGTGATTGAAGCCACAGAAACACAACCCTGACCATTTGTTGCGAATATCTCATAAGGTCCGGCAACCAATCCGCTGACATCCTGAGAAGTTTCTCCATTCGACCATTCATAGGTAATTCCGGATGTATTACCAATCGGTGTGATATCAATTGCTCCATTGTCTTCTCCAAAACAGCTTACCGGAATTACATTACTGACAGCAATAACAGGTGCCTCTTCATCGGAAACAGTAGCAATGGCAAAGCTTTTACATCCTTTACTATCCTCAACGTTAACTACATATAATCCAGCAGATAAATTAGACGCCACATTTGTCGTCTGACCATTCGACCAAACAAAATTATATGGTGCATTTGGACCCAACACATATGCCACTGCTGTTCCGTTTGACTGTAAACAATTTGCATCAATTGAATTGGTTACAATATCCATTTTTGAATCGGGTATGACAATATTCCTTTTAACCAACATGGTGTCGCCACATGCATTTTTTGCGATCATTCGTACAAGATAAACTCCCGGCTCTTCAAAAGAATGGGTCACCTCTTCGAGAGTGTTAGCTGAATATTGTAATCCCGTTTCGTCACCGAAATACCAATAATAATCTGTTCCTCCATATCCTCTGAAAACAACTTCTTCTCCCAAACAGATGTATTCGTTCCCTTCAAGAAAAAATCCTGCTTCCTGAATTGTTGCACCATTCCCAATATTCACAATGATTTCCTGGCTAGTCGAAAGACCGCATGCATTGGTAACTGAAGCTGTAGTAGTGTATACGCCGGGAGTAGAATAAACA
>JBEGML010000086.1:0-3154 GCA_041183145.1 Bacteroidota bacterium
CCGGTGTGGGCAAAAAAAAAGCCGCAGTAATCTGCGGCTTATTTTAGCTCCTCGGGCTGGGCTCGAACCAGCGACCCTCTGATTAACAGTCAGATGCTCTAACCTGCTGAGCTACCGAGGAAGGTTTTTGCTAATCGCACTGCAATATTATCAGGTTCAAACGGAATATGCAATATATTTGATCGAATTTTTGATAAAACCTTCAAATGAGTCTATTGGTTGTTGGTACAGTTGCCTTTGATGCAATTGAAACCCCGTTTGGTAAAACAGATAAAATCGTAGGTGGCGCAGCAACCTATATCTGTCTTTCTGCCTCTTATTTTACAAAATCCCTCAATCTCGTTTCTGTTGTTGGTGACGATTTCCCAGAGTCAGCCATACGGATGCTTCAAAATCGTAATACCAATACCGCAGGATTACAGATCAAGAAAGGAGAAAAGACATTTTTCTGGTCTGGCAGATATCATAACGATATGAATTCACGTGATACCCTTGACACTCAGCTTAATGTTCTTGAAACATTCGATCCCCACGTGCCTGATTCATTTAATGATTGTGAATTTCTTATGCTTGGTAATCTTGTTCCTGCTGTGCAGAACAAGGTGATTAAGTCTTTGCCCAAAAGACCTAAACTCATTGTTTTGGATACCATGAATTTTTGGATGGAGACAGCCTGGGATGATCTCATGGAAACCTTACAAATGGTTGATGTTCTGACAATTAATGATGCGGAAGCCAGGCAGCTCTCTGGTGAATATTCTCTTGTGAAGGCGGCCCAAAAGATTCTGGCAATGGGTCCTAAATATTTAGTAATTAAAAAGGGCGAACATGGTGCGCTTCTTTTCAATAACCGACATGTGTTTTTTGCTCCTGCATTGCCTTTAGAAGAGGTTTTCGATCCGACAGGTGCCGGGGATACTTTTGCCGGAGGTTTTATAGGCTACTTAGCAAAGACAAAGGATATTTCCTTTGACAATATGAAGCGAGCCATAATTTTCGGTTCTGCGATGGCTTCGTTCTGTGTTGAGAAATTCGGAACAGAGAGAATTGAAAATATTTCCAATGAAGAATTGGATTCTAGGGTGCAGGATTTCATCAACCTTGTTCAGTTCGATATTTCTTTGGTTTAGAAATTTCTCAGATTTTTATTCCTATTCTCAGTGCTGTTTGGGCGCCGTTAAACGCCACTGCAGCAGACAAGTTCAGCCTTTCCATTCCGATGAAATACTCTGTATAGGTTTTACGGCCTGAGATGCTGAGTAAATTCGCGCCTAAAAGCTCGTTTAGCATTAATTCCCTGAGTAGGGGTATTCGGTTAAGAAATAACCCTTGAAAATTGATACGTAGATGTGATTCGATGAAGGGTTGAGAAGTACTGTAGGCGTAATAATCTAACAGTTGAAAATCTTGAACACCCAGATTACACAGGATTATCTGATTGCCGTTAAAATGTCTGAGATCTGATGGTGACACAGGTTTGTCGAGCATTTGCTTCCCTGCCGTGAACGACAATTCATAGGTCCCCAAACGCGACATGTTGCCTGATTTTGTTATTCCGGCTTCCATGCGCACAATATCCAATACGGGCACTCCGGGGTACTGTACTTTTCGCACATCTGCCTCAAAGCTGAATTCAGGCCAATTTGAATATAAATCTAGCCTGCGGTCAGGGTAGGAACTGTATTTTGTTGAGGGGCTGTACAAAATTTTTAGACCTGTACGAATCATCACGTTTTGTCCAAAATTTAGATTTCCTTCTTCTGTCCAGATCAGGTTAGGTGCAAATTCGGCTCTGTTTTTTAGAAGAGGGGTTGTATTAACTCTGTTTTGTGGAATTCTTCTGTTTTCGAATCCTGCATTTAGCATGACTTTGAACCCCGCGGAAGGGTTGCATTTCCATTCTGTCTGGAAAAAATCGCTTTCAGTGAGCTTCATGAAATGGGTTTCGCCAAAAAGCGCTAAGGAGGTATTGAAAGCAGTGGATATGGGATTGTTTTCGTTAAATTGATTTGTTTTCCTGCCGGCTCTCAGTGAGAGTTGATTTTTGGAAAATCCGGACCAGCTTCTTTTTACTCCGATCCAAAAGTAGGCGGTTTGGTTACTGAATCCATATCTTAAATTGCCGTTAATAGAATACGAGCTGAATCTGTCTTTTTCTCTATAATATCCTGCTCCCATACCTACCACGTAGCCATTCACGGCATTGAAAGACAGAGCTTCGAGCGGAGCATCAAATGAAAATTCTTGTTTTTTCAGAGAGTTTCTCAGGCTGTGGCCTGTAAGCAAGAAATTCCATTTTAAGGTATTGGCCCTGCGATCCATAGAGTCCAGATACTGGGGCGTTTTTCTTATTTCTGCAACTGAATCACGGCGCCGATAGTCTGATTTTTCTTCCTTTGTTAGTGGCATGGGTCTGATTTTTTCCCAGTATGAAGAATCTTTCTGGTTGGCATTATCCATAATTTCTCTCACGCGGTCGTTGAAGAAATCAGACATTAAATTCGGATTCAATGTATAATCGGAGTAGGATTGCAGGATAATTCCTGACCCTTTAAAACCGAGGACTGAAAATCGAAACTCCATAGACGACTGTGTTGGCATCATGATATCCTCTGTTACAGGAACAAAAATTTGTTCAAAGGTTAATGAATCAATAAACTCCATTTGAGCATCCTTTCCTAATGAGAGCTGGAAACTGTGGATTTTCCATGTATCCTCCATAATATTGACATACCCTGAGTAGGTTGCATCCGCCTTAAATCTTGGTTTGATCTTAACCTTATTCACCATTTTCCCGTTATCGAAAAAAGTACCCGCCCATTCAAAACGGTAATGAGCGAAGGCGTCATTGGCAATGGGTGAAATGAAAGGGCGGTCAGCTGCTGAAATTCTTGCAGTGTTTTCATATAGGTTTATCAAAGATCCGCTTGCACTGTTGCCACTGAATGCTTTTGGGTCACCGCTTACCTTGCTTGCAATCATTTTTTCTTTTCTTTTTCCACCCTCACCAACATAGTAATCGGATATGGATTCGCTCATATAAATGATTTTCGATTTGTCATCTACCCAAAGATTCATCTGATTTAAATCAACTTTTGTTCCCATTACTTTTTTAGGAGCTTCACCGAGACGCTGAACACTCTTTGAATAGACT
>JBEGML010000087.1:0-5357 GCA_041183145.1 Bacteroidota bacterium
GAAAGAGTTAATAGGAGAGTAATTTTTCATAGGGAATCAAATGAATTGCTAAAATGAGAAAGATTTTTGAATTGAGAAAATCATTAGGTCTGACTCGTTTCATTAATTGTAGTTTTGCAAAAAATAAATGACATGTCTACAACAGATTTGCAAGCGCGTGTTTCCATGAAAGAGATACTAAGTGAATTGGGAGTACTTGAAAAAAACTACTCGGCCTCTACAGGATTGAAAAATCGTAATAGTTCGGGTAAGGAGATACCATCATACTCGCCAGTTGATGGTGCATTAATCGGCAGCGTTGTATCCTCCTCCGAGGAAGATTATGAATGGGTTCTGAATGCTTCAACCGCCGCATTCAGAGAGTGGAGGAATATTCCTGCACCTGCGCGAGGAGAAATTGTTCGGCAAATGGGAGAAGCATTCCGTCGACACAAGGATGCTTTGGGTAAGCTGGTTTCATATGAGATGGGCAAGAGTCTTCAGGAAGGACTGGGCGAGGTGCAGGAGATAATTGATATATGTGATTTTGCTGTAGGTTTATCGCGTCAGTTATATGGTTTATCCATGCACAGTGAGAGACCTAACCACAGGATGTATGAGCAGTGGCACCCACTTGGAACTGTTGGCATTATCAGTGCTTTTAATTTTCCTGTCGCGGTGTGGAGCTGGAATGCTATGCTTGCATGGGTTTGCGGAGATGTTTGTATATGGAAGCCAAGTTCAAAAACCCCACTTTGTGCGGTGGCATGTCAGAACATTATTACAGAAGTTTTGAAGAAAAACAATGTTCCTGAAGGTGTGAGTGGAATTTTATTCGGAAATGCCTGTGGAGACAAGATGAATCATGACAAACGGATTCCGCTGATTTCTATGACAGGATCTACCAGAGTAGGCAAAATTGTAGCCAAAGCAGTGGCAGAACGCTTTGGAAGAACGATTCTTGAACTTGGGGGCAATAATGCCATCATTGTATCACAGCATGCCGATTTAAATATGATGCTGGTGGGAACGGTATTTGGCGCTGTAGGTACTGCGGGTCAGCGCTGCACAACCACAAGAAGGTTGATTGTACATGAAGACGTTTATGAAGAAGTAAAAAACAAGCTGGTCATTGCCTATTCACAACTGAGAATCGGCAATCCGCTTGATGCTGCCAATCATGTAGGCCCATTAATTGATAAAGCAGCCGCAGCAGCATATTCAGAGGCAATTCACCGGGCGGAATCAGAAGGCGGAATCATTTTAGTGGAAGGTGGTATTTTACATGGTCCGGGATACGAAAGCGGTTGTTATGTAAAACCTTGCATTATTGAGGCTCAGAATCATTTTCATATTGTTCAGGAGGAAACTTTTGCGCCCATTCTATACCTTATGAAATACAAAAATCTTGAGCAAGCCATCGATATGCAAAATGGTGTACCCCAGGGCTTGTCGTCTTCAATTTTTACTTTGAACATGCGTGAGATGGAGGAGTTTTTGTCGGCCCGTGGTTCAGATTGCGGAATTGCCAACGTAAACATTGGGACCTCCGGCGCCGAAATAGGAGGTGCCTTTGGTGGAGAAAAGGAAACGGGAGGAGGTCGCGAGAGTGGTTCAGATTCCTGGAAGGCCTACATGAGAAGGCAAACAAACACGATTAATTTTGGAAGTAAGCTTCCGTTGGCTCAGGGAATTAAATTTGATTTTTGATCGTAGTTTTTAAGGTAAAAAATCCTGACGATGAGAGCAGGATTTTTTATTTTTCTCCCTTAGAGGTCTCTAACAAACCTCCATATTCAGTTTGAAAAAATTCGATGTATTGATTTACATCGGCACCCTTCATGAAGAGGCTCAGATTTGATTTAGAAATAATGAAAAACTGCTTTTCAAAACTCATTTCACGCTGATTGGCGAGCTGGTCGGCGAACATGGAAAAATAAGTCATTGCCTTTTGTGCACCGGAAAACATTTTTACTGCTACTGCCTGTTTGCCACCTGACAAAGGCAATGGATTTACATTTAATGCAATTGCGCTGAAATACTCTTCATTAAAATCAGAAATTGCAGATGCCACTTGAGAGGGATTGGCCTGAGACTGGTCAAAAATCACCAAGAAAATATGTTCAGCTTCGAGTTCACTTTTGTAGGCAGGCTTCGATTGTTTTTTTTCCTTTTCGGAATTATTCAAAGTATCTGACTCAGTCGTATTCATTCCCCTTATATAGTCAAGAATTTCCTGCGCTCTTTCTTTTACCGGTTCCTTTGGAAAATTAACAACAATCGCGGACAGTTCCATTTCAAATGCTTTGACATCAGCTGTGCGTCCTGTGCAGAGTGCTTTTAGCAGAGCGAATTGTCCTTTTAGAGGATTTTTTATATCCATACTATCTGCTCGAAGACAATTAGATAGAGCATCTTTGTATCGTTGTTCTTCATAGGCCTGATAAGTTGAAAAATAAAACTCCGTAACCTTATCTGCTTTTTTCTGACGTTCATTGTTGAAGTCTGGATTAAGAAGGATTTTTGCGTAATCACTATCAGGAAAACGGCTTAAGATAATTTCTTTATATCGGTTGGCATTTGCTTCCTGTTTCAATGCATTATATAAACGATACAATTGATAATAAGCCGGTAGCTCATATTTATTTCCGGGGAACTTGTCATTAAGGATTTGAAGACTTTCTGCCGATTTGGTAAGATTGCCAAGGCTTTCCTTATATATTAAGCTAAGATCATAATATGCTTCAACTATTTTATCTTTTGATATATTTTTTGCCTCATCTGTGAGTGGGATGTCTTTTAGATAAACTGCTCTGAGCTGATCCTGCGACATGGTATCTTTTGACGCAGCGGCTGCAGCGATAGAAGATTCTTCTGTTGATCCTGATGGTGCTATTTGTTGTTTATTAATTCGTCGCCAGTTGTCTTCAAGTTTACGATTACCCCATTTACGTGTGAATTCAGAAAATCCGAAACTTAATGTAGAGGGATTGTTGAAATAGAAAGTTGAGCCGGAGCCCATCGGTTGATTTTTTGGTGCCTCCTGATTTTGATTTTGGTTTAAATTTTGATTAGCCAGTGCTTCTTCTTCTTCCTTCTTTCTTAGTTGTTCTTGTTTTTCCTTTTCGATTAGCGCATCAATCCTTTTTATCCTTTCTTTTTCATCGAGAGATGCAAGCTGAAGCAGACTATCTTCCTTTGCGATTAGTCTGTAGTTATTTACCAGTTTCGTTAAATTTTCTTTTTTGTTCTTAATAATTTCATATCCGGGGTAATCTTTACTTATGAGACCTACAGCAGTATCATAAAAAGCTTCTGCGAAATTATAATCCGGTCGTTCGAAATATATATCTGCGAGTAGCAAAGCACTAAGGCCTTTTTGATTGCTATTGTTTGTAACCGCAGCCATAGATTTTTTTAATAAATCAACAGCTTGTTTTTCATCACCATCCTTAAGAGCTATTTCAGCCAAAGCGTAATAAATCTGATCAAAATAGTCGATGTTTTTTTTATCTTTAAGCATCTTGCTTAGCTCATCTTTTATATTGCCGGAAGAAGCGGAGGTTTTGTCATAAAGTTTTGCCTTTTGGATTTTGGAATAAAAAGCCAACTCGTATTTGGGATTAAGTTTTACAACTTGAGAAAAAACAGAAATTGCTCGCTGAGGTTGATTGATTTTTTGATAAAGTTGACCGAGGATGAATGTCCAACGTGCCATTTCTTTTTTGTTTTTGGAGTAGACCAGTGCCTTATTTAATTCTTTAATTGCGAGTTCGAAATTGTCTTGTTTGATATGAAAATCAGCTGTCACAGCAGCGAGTTCACCATTTTTTTTGAAGGGAAAAGTGCGGTCAGATTTACAAAGGTCAATATAACCCTGAGCCTTGGTGAAGAGGCCTAATTCATTATAGGTTTTAATCAGCCAAAGAAATGCATCGTACCGAGAAGGTTGTTTTTTGTATTCTGAAATTACGAATTCAAAGACCTCTACCCCTGAAAAATAATCGTGGCGGTAAAAATGAGAAAGCCCGATTAGCATAAAATTATCATCGATCCATTTAACCTGTTCCACGCCTTTAAATTTCATGGAATGTCGATCGATGACTGTGGAACATTTCTTAAAGACCTTTTCCATAGCCGGAGTGGCAGTTTTCGCGTCCTTAGGGTTTCCGTATGTCCACATAGGAAGGATGCGGGAATAATCATCAACATAATCAGTTTCCATCTTCAGGACTGCCTCCTGAAGGATTTCGCGAGCGTTAAAATAGCCGTTGTAGTGAGCTGAAAGATTATGGAAGGATCTGTTTACGAGGGTATTTTTCTTGGTACTGCAAGCAGCAAGTATGACCACCAAAATGGACAGCAGAGAAGTATATTTCCGGATAAAACTCAAAACTCAAGCCGAATAACGGCAAACACACAAAATTATTGGAAATTACCATTCATTAAGAATGTTTAGGGAATAACATGCAATAATAGACAGCTTAATTCCGATATTTGCGATGATTCAATAATGAAAAATAATCAGTCGGGAGATAAGAAAGTAGACGTTTTCAACAGGCTTAGGTCACAAATGCGAGACCGTTACCGCCTTGTGATTATGGATGAGGCCACGTTGGCGGAGAAAGCTTCATTTGTGCTTTCCCCTCTCAATGTGTTTGTTTTTTCAATTGCCATGACTTTATTTCTCATAGTTAGTGTTACCTATCTAATAGCATTTACCTCACTACGTGAATACATACCCGGATATGCAGATGTAAAAATGCGCCGAAGCATACTCAAGCTGGCTTCTCGGACCGACTCGCTTGAAAAGTCATTGGTACTTAAAGAAAAATACCTTTCAGGTATAGCAGGCATTCTAAGTGGAGAAGATCCGCAGACAGAAGCCCCCGAAAGTAGGCCAGATACTGCAGCCCGCCATGAGAAAGTTGAAGACAAGCGAAGTGCCGATGATTCATTGTTGAGAGCTGAAATAGAGGCTGAACAGAGAGCCTCCTTAAATTCTACCGGAGGAAATGAATTAAGATCTTTGCTATTTTTTCCTCCTGTAAGAGGAATCATAACAACAAAATTCAAGAGCCGTCCTGACCATTTGGGTATTGATATTGTCTCTGGAAAAAATGAAGCGATTAAATCAACCTTAGACGGAACTGTTGTATTTTCGGGCTGGACCTTAAGTGACGGATATGTTATTCATATTCAACATGAGGAAGATATTATTTCGATATACAAACACAACTCGGCTATATTGAAAAAAACCGGCGAAAGGGTAAAAGCAGGTCAAGCGGTTGCAATTATTGGGAATACAGGGGAGCAAAGTAGCGGCCCACATTTACATTTTGAAATTTGGCATCGCGGCAATCCTGTTGACCCGCAGG
>JBEGML010000088.1:0-7224 GCA_041183145.1 Bacteroidota bacterium
ATTTCAAATATAGAATAAAATTCCAAACCGGTAGACAGAGAGCGCACTGCCAAAATTAAGCCTCATTTGACCTCGTGGTAAAATTAGTTGCTTCATGCCTAGGTTTGGCATTATTCAGCAATCTTGTGCATATTTGTAACCCAATTAACAAGTGCCAGAAGAGTGATGAAAAATAACGTAATTATCGTTCCTACTGATTTTACCTCTGTTGCAAAGTGTGCTATGGAGCACGCCTTAGGCATTGCTGCCAACATTCCGGGAACGGAAGTAGTGGCTTTGCATATTATCGGTAAAGAAAAAGATCAAAAAGCAGCCATGGAAAAACTTAACACCTACCTGTCAGAGGTTTCTGCTCCACAGGGCGTGAGTGTCTCGGCTGCCACCAGAACAGGTAATATTTTCGATGATATAGGAGGTTTTGCCTCAGAGCTTGGAGCAAAGCTTATCGTGATGGGAACTCACGGACTCAAGGGTTTTCAGTTCATACTCGGCAGCCATGCCGTAAAGGTTATCACAAATTCCAGCGTGCCGTTCATCGTTGTGCAGGAAAGGGGTATCGGACACGGCTATAAAAAAATTGTATTGCCCATGGATATGACCAAAGAGGCAAAACAAAAGCTTGCATCTACCATTAGCATTGCAAAATCGTTTAAATCAAAAGTTCTGATTCTGCACCCTGATGAAAAAGATCCATTGTTGAAAAAAACAGTTACCAACAATGTGATGATGGCAAAGGCAGATCTCAGAGACCATGGAATTGAGTTTGAAGTGACGATGGCTCCTGAAGGAAATTTTGTAAAAAATCTCCTTAACTACTCTGCAAAAAACAATGCCGACCTCATAGCAATCGTGAACAGTCAGGAAGCCGGATTTCCTGAAATTATGGCCGGCACCGATGAAAGAAATATCATCACCAACGAAGCACAGATTCCAGTGATGATGGTAAACCCCATCAAAGGTGCCTACGGGGCCAGTGTGGTGTTCTCCTGATAATATACCTACTCTCCCTTGGCCAGAGGCCTACTCAGCGAGGCACTCAGAATATAACCGATTCCGGGCCGAGTGATAATGATTCTTACGGGTACTATCTTTTCCATTTTACTTCTAATCTGACTGATGTACACACCAACCAGATTGGTTCCAGTATCAAATTTGAAATCTAAAATTCTGGTTTGAAGCTCCTCACGACTTATTATTCGTTCTCTGTTTCGCATAAAATACTCAGCAATCAATAACTCCTTGTTATTGAGTTCCACAGGCTGACCGGCACGGTAAAGCTGCCTGGCATCCAAATCAAGAAGAAGGTCTGCATACCGAATTTCATTGCGCCCTGAGACCTCGCCATTTGCCCTTTTTAACAAGGCTTTTACCCGCGCAACAAGCTCCTCCAAGGCGAAAGGTTTTACAAGGTAATCATCTGCCCCGGCCTCAAAGCCATCCACCTTATCTCTTGTCATACCCGAAGCAGACACAATCATCAATGGAGTATTTATGCCCTGCTTTCTTATCATACGGCAAAACTCTATTCCCATATAACCTGAGATGAGAATATCAGTGAAAATAATGTCGTATTTATAACGGTTCAACAATTCAATGGCATCGTGAGCATCTCCGGTATGATCAACATGAAAATTATTTTCAGACAGGGCATTATGCATAGCCCCTATATCGTCGTTATCACGATGCAAGATCAACGCTTTCATAAAATATCACTTTGAACAGTTGCAATCAGGGGCAGTATAAACCCTCGATTGCGGAAACCATCTTTTAACTTTTTCTTTAATTCCGGAAGACATCATCATGCCCCTGAGATCAATCTCCTGCAAGGAAGTAAGTCTGCTAATACTATCAGGCAATGTGATGATTTCATTGTACCATAAATCAAGGTGGGTGAGTTTATTTAACCTCCCAAGCTCAGCAGGTACAGTCTGAAGTCGATTGTGGTAAATAAGCATTTGCTGCAAATTACTCAAATCGCCTATTTGCGGCGGCAGCTCTTTGATTTTATTGAAAGATAAATTCAGCACTTTCAGATTTTTAAGTAAGGATATTGAGTCCGAAATATACTGAATTTTGTTGTGTGAAAGATCCAACTCTACAAGATTGCTGAATGACCAGATTGCCGTTGGTATTTTCCTCAATCCTTCTCGCCTGAGCCTCAAACGATAGACCTCTTGCGGATTCTTCAAAGCATCTTCAAGCGATTCTATTAAAGGAAAATCCTTCACCCCTTCCGGTAAAGTCGGGTCTCCGGGTATCATGTCGAAGCCCAGAAAAATCAAACCTAACAATATGAGGCATCCTCTGAACATTAATCTGAAAGCAATTCGGAAGCTTTTGTCAAATCTTTCTCCAGTTGTGATATCAAGGCCTGAGCACCAGAAAACTTCATTTCATCACGTATCCTCTCCACGAAAAAAACTCTCAGCATCTTTCCGTATAAGTCACCACTAAAGCCAATAAGATGAGCCTCTATTCTGCGATCGATGCCCTGGAAAGTAGGCCTGTTTCCAATATTCAGCATGCAGGCATAATCAATAGCATCAACTTCTACGCGACAGGCATAAACCCCATCTGAAGGAATCAGTTTGTCGTTCTGTGCAAGGCTAAGGTTCGCCGTCGGGAATCCCAGGGTTCTGCCCAAACGATCCCCGGCCACAACAAGTCCTGATAGTGTATAAGGATACCCAAGATAACGAGCAGCAGTGTGAACATCTCCCTGCATCAAAGCCTTTCTTATGATAGAAGAGCTTACGGCAACCTGATCAAGATCCAAAGCAGGAATTTCCTCTACCTCAAAACCATATTTTTCACCCGAAACCCGCAAATCGTCAATGCTGCCTTGCCTGTCTTTTCCAAAATGATGGTCATATCCCGTAACAAGACAAACAGGACGTAAACCTGTGACAATATCCTGCTCAATAAACTCAAGAGAAGATTTATGAGAGAACTCAAGGGTAAAAGGAATAAGATAAAGATAGTCGATACCGTAAAAAGTCAGGAGCTCCATCTTTTCCTCAATAGTAGAAAGCATATGAACTGGTGCAGCATCGGGAAAAAGTACCTTGCGCGGGTGAGGCTCAAAGCTCATAACCACAGATACTCCAGAATGAAAGCGAGCCCTCTCGCAAAGGCGCTCAAGTATTTTTGAGTGACCAAGATGCACGCCATCAAAGGTGCCTGTGGTAACAACGGTGGGGCGTGAGTCAGGAAAGAAATCTCCCTGACGAATTAACTTTACAGGCATAAGTATGCCACAAAATTAAAATTAATCCGGCATTAAGTCCTGACCCGTTTTTTTGCCTTTTTCACGAAATCTATTAGGTTTGCAAAAGTCGCAGGCTTTTGTCAGTATCACGGCTGGCAATTTTTCGTCTTGTCAAACAGAATGCACCATACCATTCATACACTCGGAATAAATTTGACACCCCGCCCGGGCACATGCGCCCAATCCACATCTACCAAAAGCCATGTGCTGCAAAATTTTGAGCATACCGGCATCAACATCTTACATCCATGAAAGGCATTATACTCGCCGGTGGTTCCGGCACACGACTTCACCCGCTCACGCTTGCAGTAAGCAAACAGCTCATGCCGGTTTTCGATAAACCCATGATTTACTATCCATTATCAGTGTTAATGATGTCAGGAATCAAAGAGATACTGATTATCTCCACACCTCATGATTTGCCCAATTTCAGAAGACTTTTGGGCGATGGAAAATCTTTGGGATGCTCTTTCTCCTATGAAGAACAGCAGGTGCCCAACGGGTTGGCGCAGGCCTTCGTGATTGGTGAGAAATTTATAGGCCAAGACAAAGTAGCCCTCATATTGGGCGACAATATTTTTTATGGCTCCGGACTTCAGGATTTGCTCATAAGCAACAACAACCCTGAAGGTGGAGTGGTATTCGCCTATCATGTTTCTGACCCTGAGCGATATGGCGTAGTAGAATTTAATGAAAAAAATCAAGCTATCTCCATAGAAGAGAAGCCCGCCAAACCAAAGTCAAATTACGCAGTTCCGGGGCTATATTTCTATGACAACAGTGTAGTAAAAATTGCCCGTGAACTCAAACCATCAGCGCGTGGCGAATACGAAATCACCGATGTTAATAAAGCCTACCTTGCTGCAGGCAAACTAAAGGTTGGCATACTTGACCGCGGTACAGCCTGGCTTGATACCGGAACATTTTCTTCTTTGATGCAAGCCGGACAATTCGTACAGGTTATTGAAGAAAGGCAGGGTCTCAAAATCGGTTGCATTGAAGAGATTGCCTACCGAATGGGATTTATTGACCGGCAACGATTGCACGAATTGGCTCAACCCCTGCTCAAAAGCGGTTACGGAAACTACCTCTTGAATCTTCCTTGATTTCTTTTCTCACCTCCCGCATTAATATCTGCTCCTCATGATACCTATTCTCATCACCGGCGGCGCAGGATTCATCCCCAGCGCCTTAGCTGAAAAACTGGCTGAAAATCCTGAACACCTCATTGTTATTGCCGATAATCTGGTAACAGGATCAGAAGATAAAATTCCCGTATCGGCTCACGGAAATATCCGCTTTATCAAAGCTGATGTAAACGACTTCCGTGATATCTCAGGCTTGTTCTACGCATTCCGTTTTGAATATGTTTTTCACTATGCAGCTCTTGTAGGTGTGCAGAGAACGCTAAAAAATCCGGTTCAGGTTCTTAACGATATCAATGGCTTAAAAAACATTTGCGCACTGAGCAAAAACTGCGGAGTGAAGAGAATCTACTACTCAAGCTCCTCTGAGGTTTACGGCGAACCCGTTGAATTTCCACAAAATGAACATACCACACCACTGAATTCAAGACTCCCGTATGCCATTGTCAAAAACGTTGGAGAAGCCTTTCTGAAATCATATGAACAGGAGTACGGACTTGAGTACACGGTATTCAGATTCTTCAACACCTACGGACCAAAACAAAGTAAAGACTTCGTGGTATCCAGATTTATTTCCAAGGCACTCGCCGGAAAACCACTTACCATCTATGGAGATGGATCACAAACAAGAACGTTTTGCTATGTTGATGACAATATCGAAGCCACAGTAAACGCCTTTAAAAAAAACATGTACGTAAATGATGTGGTAAATATTGGAGGTGATGAAGAAATTCCGGTTATAGATCTTGCTAAAACCATCATAAAACTCACTAATTCCAAAAGTATTTTGAAACACCTTCCCGCATTAAAAGAAGGTGATATGACAAGAAGAAAACCTGATATCTCAAAAATGAAAAACCTGCTTAACAGGCCAATGTTGCCTTTTGAAGAAGGATTAAAAAGAATTATTGACAACCCCGGCTTTATTCTCTGATTTTGCAAGACATAAAATCGCTTCAACAGAAAATTGAGCTCAGACTGGAAGAGTTTTTCCGTGAGATAGACAAGGCACCAACAGAATTATATCAACCCATGAGCTATACATTAAAGCTCGGTGGTAAAAGAATAAGGCCTCTGCTCGTACTTCTGGGCTGTGATTTATTTGACGGCCCGGAGGAAGATGCGCTATGGCCGGCAATTGGTATTGAGATCTTCCACAATTTCACCTTGCTGCACGACGACATCATGGATCTTGCGCCGCTAAGACGCAATCAACCAACTGTGCACAAAAAATGGAATTCCAATATCGCCATTCTTTCAGGTGATGCGATGTTCGTAAAATCTTGTCAACTCATGGCAAGAACCCGACAAGATGCAGTAACAGCAGTACTCGATTTATTTTGGAAAACTGCACTGGAGGTTTGTGAAGGACAACAGTTTGACATGAATTTTGAAACTGAAGCACTGGTTCCTCTGGCAAAATACATTCGTATGATTAGCCTGAAAACGGCAGTATTACTGGGATGCAGCCTGCAAACAGGAGCCATCATTGCAGGCGCAAGAGAAGAAGATGCCCGGCGCATCTATGAATTTGGGAAATACTGCGGCATTGCGTTTCAGCTTCAGGATGACATTCTGGACGTTTACGGTAATCAGGAAAAATTCGGTAAACGCAAAGGCGGTGACATCGTCTCTAACAAAAAAACATTCCTATTGCTAAAGGCACTCGAAATTGCCGATCGCTATTCTAAAGAATCTCTGCTTCACTGGCTTCAGGCAGGAGAAGAAAAAGCGGAAGAAAAAGTAGAAGCGGTGACAGGTATTTTTGATTACCTCAATATCAGGTCTCTTGCAGAAAAGCAAATGGAAAAATATTTTGCCAAAGCCATAGAAATACTGAAAGAAATTCCTTGCGCTGAAACAAAAAAATCTCATCTCGGGCAATTCACTCATGCCCTGCTTTACAGGGATTCCTGAACAACAAAAAAGGCGCAAATTTCTTCGCGCCTTTTCTTTTTGACAAAGTGCCTCTTCTTAATGCTTCACAAGCCTTAACACTGGCAGCGACACACTCGTATTTGCTCTAATAAAATACATGCCGCTGCTGAAGGTACTCAGGTCGATCTCCATGTTGTTTCTCAAAAGCTGGCCGCTCCAGACCGCTCTGCCCGATACATCGCTGATGATGATAAACGGACGCTCGCTCAGACTCAACTCATCGGCGCTCAGTATCAATCGGTCTGTTGCAGGGTTGGGATAAGCAGTTAAATAATTTGCAGCAGTATTTTCAATACCTGCCTCTTGTGTTTGCTCAAGTTCACCTTCTGTTCTGCAATTAAAGTTTACCGCCTTCTGCACAGTGGTTCCGCTCGCACAAGCGTTTATAGCCTGTACTCTCACATTGCCCGCTGTACTGCCAAAGTTCATCGTGATGTTCGGCGTGCCTTGTCCGCTTACTATCGTGGAACCCGTCGGTACCTGCCATTGCAAAGTTGTGGCCCCGTTGATGGGCGTTACAGAATAAGATACTCCTTGTTGGCCCGCACATACACTCGCAGGGCCGCTAACAGTAGTGGGCGTCTTTGGCGCTGTACTTACAGTTATACTCCTTGGCAAAGATGCTCCACAAGCATTGTTTGCGATAACCGTTACATTGCCCGATAGCAATGATGCCGGGAAGGTTACAGCACAGCTCTTGGGTGTTGGATTTGTAAATGTCGCGCCTGCAGGTACTGTCCATGTGTAAGAGGTAGCACTCGCTGAACCCGCCGTAGAGTAGGTGTACGGATTGCCTCCGCATAAATTATCCTGCTGCCCAATAATAGTTGGCGGCTGCGGCGGTACCGAACGTATGGCCAGATTTCTTACAGC
>JBEGML010000089.1:0-3070 GCA_041183145.1 Bacteroidota bacterium
AGGCAAATGTAAATCACCGATGCGCAGGCCGTTTCTTCCCGTTTTATCCATGTAAGCCGGACCGATGCCCTTGAGTGTGGAGCCGATTTTTTCTTTTCCCTTTGCGGCCTCAGATGCAGCATCAAGCAAGCGGTGTGTGGGCAATATCAAATGTGCTCGCTTTGAAAGCAATAAGCGATTATCATAAGGGTGTCCGGTCTGATCGAGCTTATCCAGCTCCCTGCAAAATACGATGGGATCCATCACTACGCCATTGCCCACCAGATTGAGGCAATTCTGCTGAAAAATTCCGCTTGGCACAGTGTGCAAAACGTGCTTGGTGCCTCCAAAAACCAGGCTGTGTCCTGCATTAGGTCCGCCCTGAAATCTTGCTACCACCTGATAATGTGGCGCAAGTACGTCTACAATTTTTCCCTTGCCTTCGTCTCCCCATTGAAGTCCTATAAGCACATCGGCTTTGTTGTTGTGTGGGTTCATGTTTTAATGTTCTCTGATCATTTGCTCCGCATCTTCAATACTCTCTGTAACTCTGAATACGGAATTTAATTTGGTAATAACAAGTAAGCTGTTGATTTTTGGCGATACTCTGCAAATCACTACATCTCCGCCATGATTCCGCGCTCTTGTAAGAATGTTGATGAGTACGTTGATGCCGCTTGAATTCATGTATTTTAATTCTGCGAGATCCAGAACGTACCTGTTGTCTCCGGCAGCAGATTTCTCCTGTACGGTCTTCAGCAGGGGTAACGCTGTGTTTTTGTCCATCAGGTTCCCTGTCATGTTTATCAGAACATATCCTTCCCTATGCTCTAGTGTATAACTGAATTCCATTTCTTTTATGAGGTCTTTTTGTTTTCACAGCTTCCTTTACTGTGGTACTGATTGCAATCTCCAAAAAAATTCAATGAATGACTTTTAATTGAAAAATTTAATATCTCTCCTGTTAAATTTTGTATTTGCTGTAGCCTGGGATCACAAAACTCAAATACCTTTCCGCAATCGTTGCATATTAGATGGTCGTGTTGGCGGTATTTATATGACTTTTCAAATTGTGCAAGATTTTTTCCGAAGGTCTGTTTCGATACAAGTTGGCAGTCTACAAGCAACTCCATGGTATTGTATAGCGTTGCCCTGCTTACCCTGAATCTGCTGTTTTTCATAGAATCGAACAGTGAGTCTATGTCGAAATGCCCTTCACGGGAATAGATTTCTTCCAGTATGGCATATCGCTCCGGCGTCTTTCTGTGCGTCTTTTTCTCAAGGTATTCAGTGAAGATTTTTCTCACAGCCTCTTTGGTTTCCCCATCGTTCATATAGAATCTGTTTAGTTGGAGTCCATCCTGAATACTTTTAATACCCCACCTACATGTTTCAGCTTATTGATGAGATCAGTAAGATGATGTGTGTCGTTGACGAAGACTTGAATGGTACCTTCGAATACCCCATCGTTGGTATCAAAACTCAATGAGCGCATATTTACATTGAGCTCGTTTGAAATAATGCGTGTGATGTTGTTCACGATACCAACTTCATCTATGCCGGTAACTCTGATTCCTGCCAGGAAAGATAAACTCTCGCTGTTTGTCCATTTGGCTTTGACGATTCTTGTGCCAAAGTTCGACATGAGTTGAATGGCGGAAGGACAGTTCGTTCGATGGATAATGATGCCTTCGTCTATGGTAATAAAACCGCAAACATCATCACCCGGAATAGGATTACAACACGCTGCTGTTTTGTAGTCTAATCTGTCTATGCCCTGGCCAACAACAAGCGAAGCAGATTTTCCACGTATTTCCTGAACTATTTCCTCCAGCGTTTTTTGACCTGGCTTTTTCGCTGCGCTTGGCTGCTCCTTTACCTCTTTGTCTGCCCCAATCGCCTCCTTCAGCATCTTGGAGCTTAAAGACCCCGTAGCCGTTTGATAACAAAGTTCCTGATAGTTCTTTAGGTTGAAAAACTTCACCAGCTTGTTCTGATTAATTTTGTTGTTGGTAACCTTGAGTAAGTCAAGCCGCTTGTTAAGTATTTCTTTTCCCTCTTCTGCAATTTTTATCTTCTCGTTACGCAACGCAAGTTTTATCTTCGATTTTGCCTTCGCCGTCACCACAAAACCCAGCCATTCGTCTTTTGGCTTTTGCTTGTTGGAACTAAGAATCTCAACCTGATCTCCGCTTTTGAGCTGGTAACTTAGTGGAACAAGCTTGTTGTTAACCTTTGCTCCAATACATTTATTTCCTACCTGTGTATGAATCTCATAAGCAAAATCAAGTGAGGTGGCGTTCGCCGGCAAGGTCTTCAACTCTCCCTTGGGCGTAAAAACAAAAATCTCCTCTGCAAAAAGATTCAATTTGAAATCATCGAGAAAATCGAGCGCGTTAGTCTCAGGTTTTTCAAGCAATTCCCTTATTTTAGCTATCCATTCATCCAAGGCATTTTCCGCCGCACTCTCCTTATACTTCCAGTGTGCAGCGTAACCCTTTTCCGCAATTTCATCCATGCGCTCGGTACGAATTTGCACCTCTACCCATTTGCCTTCAGGACCCATCACCGTGGTATGGAGAGATTCGTAGCCATTTGCTTTGGGCGTTGATATCCAGTCACGCAACCTGTCTGGATTAGGGTGGTAAAAATCCGTGACCAGTGAATAAGCCCTCCAGCATTCAGATTTCTCTGTCTCTATCGGAGTTTTGATAATGATACGGATAGCAAAAATATCAAAGACCTCTTCAAAAGGAATACCCTGCTTCTTCATCTTGTTGCGGATTGAGTAAATACTCTTCACTCGCCCCTTGATGTCGAAATCCATACCGGCATCGGTAAGGGCATTGATGATTGGAAGGCTGAATTTATTGATGTATCGGTTACGTTCTCTTTGAGTGATAAGAAGCTTATTGGTTATCTCCTCAAAAATTTCTTTCTCGGTATATTTTAACCCAAGATCTTCTAGCTCTGTCTTGATGGCATTTAAACCCAGTCTGTGCGCCAACGGAGCATAAAGATATAGCGTTTCAGACGCTATTTTGAGCTGCTTTTCACCCGCCATGCTGTCGAGTGTGCGCATGTTATGCAA
>JBEGML010000090.1:0-8782 GCA_041183145.1 Bacteroidota bacterium
AACATGACCTTTAAGGTTTATGACAGATGGGGCAGACTGATGTTTGAAACCAATGACCCTTCTCTGGGATGGGATGGAACATTTGAAGGAAAACCTTGTATGCCCGGAGTGTACACCTACACGGCAGAAGCAACTGTGAAAGGCGCTATCCTGAGTAAAAAAGGGAATGTAAGCTTACTGAGATAGTTTAGCGTAATCTTTTATTAGGCCGGATAGTCAATAAAGTTGCGCTCAGTCTCGAACAGACGTACCTGTAATTGGTGGGCGGGCTTAATATGAGGCCTCAATAATTCCCAGATAACTCTGGCAATATTTTCAGCCGTTGGATTCAGATTTTTAAACTCTGCGGTGTCAAGATTGAGGTTTTTATGATCAAACCGTTCTTCTATCTCGCGCTTCATTAGCGAAGCCAGCTCTTTGGTATCTATAACATAACCAGTATCCGGGTCAACATCGCCCGCAACCCTGACAATTAAAGTGTAGTTGTGCCCGTGATAATTTGGCAGGTTGCATTTACCGAAAATTTCCCTGTTCTTCTCATCACTCCATTGAGGATTGTGTAAGCGGTGTGCACTGTTAAAATGAGTTTGACGGTAAACGGCTGTTTTCATGGCTTTGAAACATATGGCGCGGCGTTTTGTTCGCCTTATTTTTTTGCTCACCGCCCCGCGAATTTCAATAATTTTGAAACCTATGTCAAAATATTCAGCAAGATTTCTGCTCCTGTGCCTTTCGTATTGTTTGAGCACCAATGTATTCGCACAGGAAAAACTCCTCTCTATAGAAGATGCCATCCTGAAGGCCCGCACCTCGCTGGCGCCAAAAACCCTGCGTCAGCTGCAGTGGCTGCCAGATGCTGAAACATTCATTTATTCAGATTCCCGCAACAAACGTGAATGTCTGCTTTGTCAGAACCTCAGAGATTCAACAGAAAAAGTCCTTCTCGAACTTCCGCGCCTGAACAAGGAATTAATCGCCCTGAAAATTGATACCTTATCCCGCTTTCCTGAAATGCTCTGGATGAATAACCAAAAGTTTCGTTTCATTCAGTCCGGATTCCTCCTTGAATGCCTGCTCCCGGAAACGAAAATAAATAAGGTTAACTCTGATGCCCTGCCTGCAAAAGCTGAACATATTGATTTTAACCCTCTCAAATCATCGCTTGCCTTTACACTGAATTCCGACCTGTGGATGATGGATGAGTCAGGTAAACTTCTGAAAATTGCCGGCGATAATAATCCCGCCATTGTATTCGGACAAGCCGTTCACCGCAATGAATTCGGAATTAGCAAAGGAACATTCTGGGCGGCAAACGGGAAACAACTTGCCTTCTATAAAATGGATCAGTCTATGGTTGAGTCTTATCCCATCACAGACTATACCAAAACTCCGGCCGAAACAGAAACTATCTTCTATCCCATGGCAGGTAGAGCTTCCCATCAGGTATCTGTCGGAATCTACCACACACAAACAGGGAATACCGTTTATCTACAGACAGGTACACCCGATGATCACTACCTCACAAACCTTTCATGGTCTCCGGATAGTAAGCTAATCCTCCTGGCTGAACTGAACAGGGCGCAGAATAAAATGAAACTAAATGTTTATGATGCCTCAAGCGGTGTCTTTATCAAAACCCTGTTTGAGGAAACAGATGAAAAATATACCGAACCTATGCAGCCCGCACGCTTTATCCCCGGAGCTCCGGAACAGTTTGTATGGCAAAGCAACCGCGATGGCTTTAATCATCTTTATCTCTATGATATGCAGGGAAAAATGCTCAAACAGCTGACCCAAGGAAGCTGGGAAGTAACAAGAGTCCTCGATTTCAGCCCCCCGGCATCATCACTGGTTTTTGAACGTACTTCTCAGAGTGGCATTGGAAGACAGATTTGTTCATTGAACCTTAAGTCAGGTAAAATAAAGCAATTATCTGAGGGTAATGGCACTCACCGTGCCATCATGGCCGAATCAGGAAAGGCTTTCCTCGACTTTTATTCCTCATTGTCTGTCCCCAACAAGATTACCTTGTATTCACTCTCAAGTGGCAAAATAAGAACACTCCTGATCAGTGAAAATCCTCTTAAAGAATATGCACTTAATGCTCCCGTAATCTCTACACTAAAATCAGATTCCGGTGACACACTCTTTACACGTACTTTTCTGCCTCTGAATTTTGATCCTAAAAAGAAATACCCCGTTGTAGTTTACCTGTATGGCGGACCTCATGCACAGATGATAACTGACTCATGGATGGGTGGAGCCAATCTCTGGTTTCACTACATGGCGCAAAAAGGCTATATAGTCTTTACCCTTGATAACAGAGGCAGCGATTCCCGTGGGAAGAATTTTGAGCAGGCTACCTTCCGTAATCTGGGTGAAATTGAGGCTGCAGATCAAATGAAAGGAGTTGAATACTTGCGCAGCCTCGCTTATGTCGATACTTCCAGAATGGGAATTCATGGTTGGAGCTTTGGAGGTTTCATGACAACTACCATGATGACAAAAAAGCCGGGAGTTTTTAAAGTGGGAGTGGCCGGAGGTCCGGTTATCGACTGGAGTATGTACGAAGTGATGTACACCGAGCGATATATGGATACCCCACAAGAAAATCCGGAAGGGTATAAATCGAATAACCTCTTGAACAGTATCGCTTCACTCAAAGGAAAACTCATGCTGATTCACGGAACTTCAGATGATGTGGTGCTCTGGCAACATAGTGTTAATTATCTTAAAAGGGCAGTAGAAAAAGGTATTCAGCTCGACTATTTTATCTATCCGGGGCACCAGCACAATGTGCAGGGTAAAGATAGAGCACACCTGATGGATAAAATAAGCCGGTATTTTTTCGATAACCTTTAAACTAATTTGCATTAGTCAACTCCAACACTTCCCTTGCTGATGAGATTATTCCCCGTGGTGATATTATTGTTATCCTTTCTCGACTTCCGCTTGTCGGCACAGACAACAAAGGTTTCCGGAAAGGTGGCTGATGCATCAACGCTGGAGCCTATGCCTTTTGTTAGTATTGCTTTCGGAAAAACAGGAGTGGGCACAACTTCAGATATCGAAGGCCAGTTTACAATTCAAACAGATAAAACTGTAGATAGCCTCGTGGTATCCTATACCGGATATAAGAGGAAAAGTGTTGCTGTTAAATCAGGAAGCCAAACCGGTGGCTTGGTGGTTTTGCTTGAAGCCTCTACAACCAGTCTTATGGAGGTAGTGATTAAGCCCGGTGAAAATCCTGCTCACGCATTGCTGCGCAAAGTTATTGCAGCAAAGCCCCGCAATAACCGGGAAAAGATAGATTATTATCAATATGAGGTCTATAATAAAGTTGAATTTGATGTCAACAACATCAATAAAAAACTTCAAAAAAGTCGCTTGCTAAGGCCTTTCGATTTTGTATTTGACAATATCGACAGCTCGAATGTAACAGAAAAGCCCTCTCTTCCTTTGTTTCTTTCAGAGTCAATTTCTGAAGTGTACTATCGCAAAAAACCAAAGGTCACAAAGGAAATTATCAAGGCAAGCAAGGTGGCAGGTATTCAGGATAATAAATCTGTTTCTCAGTTTTCAGGTGATCTCTATCAAAACGTAAATATCTACGACAATAACATCCTGGTCTTTGGAAAGACATTTGTAAGCCCAATCTCAGATAACGGACTACTTTATTACCGCTATTATCTTATTGATAGTTTATTTATCGGCCGCCATCGTTGCTATCAGATACAATTCAAGCCAAGAAGAAAACAGGAGTTGTTGTTCTCCGGAAATATGTGGATTAATGATACCACATTCGCCGTGCGCAGACTTGAAATGGCTATGGCCGGTGACGCAAACATCAATTTCATCAAAACTTTTAACGTTGTGCAAGACTATGTGAATGTTGAAGGTACATGGATGATAGAAAAAGATCGTCTTGTGGTAGATTTTGTGTTGCAAAAAAGTCAGCCGGGTTTCTACGGAAGAAAATCAACCTCCTACAGAAATTTTGTCCTGAATCAACCTCTGGATGAGAAATTTTATAGCAAGACCAATAACCTCATTGTGGAAGAGTCTGCCGAAAAACAAAATGCAGATTACTGGCAAACAAACCGTCATGATTCTCTGAGCGATAAGGAAAGAAATATTTACCGACTCGTCGATACCATCCAAACTCTTAAAGCCTACAAAACATGGTACGACCTGGTACAAATGGGAGTAACAGGCTATAAGAGTTTTGGTAAAATTGAGTTCGGAGAATTATTCAAACTTATTAGCTTTAATCGTGTCGAAGGCTATCGCTTCCGCTTTGGCGGTAGAACAAGTAACCAATTCAGCACCTGGCATGAACTCAATGGTTATCTCGCCTATGGAACCCTCGATGAAAGATTTAAATACGCTGCAGGCTATCGTGGCTTCCTATCCAAAGATCCCAGACAAATGATTTTTCTTAACTACAAAAGTGATTACGAAATTCTGGGTCAGTCTCAAAATGCCTTCTCGCAGGATAATGTGATCGCTTCTGTATTCAGACGAAATCCTCTGAATAGCCTCACGCGTGTAGATCAGTACTCAGGTACATTCTCGCATGAATGGGTGCAGGGAATTGAATCAAGACTGAGCTTCGTAAATCGTAAAATCATTCCGCTCAACGGATTAACCTATCGCTATAAAACAACAGATGGTCTCACTCTTGAACAATCCCGGATCATAACCTCTGAATTACGCTTCTCTCAGCGTATTGCCGTTGGCGAACGCTTCGTGGCAGGTGAGTTTGATAGAGTAAGCGCCGGAACACTGAAGCCTGTTTTTACCATAAACTACGCAGCCGGATTAAAGGGCGTCTTTTCCTCTGATTACAATTATCATCGCATCAACCTGGGCTTTACCGACAGAGTACGTATTAACCCTATAGGATATATTGATCTTGCCCTTGATTACGGAAAGATTTTTGGTAAGGTGCCTTATCCTCTTATGGAATTGCATGGTGGAAATGAAACTTATTATTACGACCCTTTTGCGTTTAATATGATGAACTATTTCGAATTTGCTTCTGACCAGTTTGTCATGCTTTCAGGCTATCACCATTTCGATGGTTTTTTTCTGAATAAAATACCCCTTATGCGTAAATTAAAGTGGAGGGAGGTTGCAACGGCAAAGATGCTCTTCGGCGGCGTCAGCTCGCAAAACCGCGAACTCCTGATTTTCCCTCCAAACCTTTTTACTCTCACTCCCGAGAAACCCTATGCCGAAGCAGGTGTCGGGGTGGAAAATATTTTTAAAATTCTACGCTTCGACATAATTTGGAGACTGACCTATCGGGATAACCCTAACATCTCTAATTTTGGACTCAGGGGAACTCTCCAGTTTATTTTCTGATGCATCAACTTAAATTAAGAACCGAAAATCTTGTAAAACGATACCGCGGAAGAACCGTGGTAAATCAAGTCTCAGTGGAGGTTTCACAAGGTGAAATTGTGGGGCTTCTGGGTCCAAATGGCGCGGGTAAAACAACCACTTTTTACATGACAGTAGGTATGATAAGACCCGATGAAGGAAAAATCTTTCTCGATGCAACAGAAATCACCCACATGCCAATGTACCGCCGTGCCCAACTCGGAATCGGATATCTCGCGCAGGAAGCCTCGGTTTTTAGAAAACTCTCTGTAGAAGACAATATCAGGGCTGTGCTTGAAATGACCGGCCTGAACAAACAGGAACAATCTCTTAAGCTCGAAGAACTTATTGGTGAATTCTCCCTGGGAAAAGTAAGAAAAAACCGCGGTGATCTCCTAAGTGGAGGTGAACGCCGCAGAACCGAAATCGCCCGCGCCCTCGCCGTGAGTCCAAAATTTATTCTGCTCGATGAGCCTTTCGCCGGTGTAGATCCCATCGCTGTTGAAGACATACAGCAAATCGTTGCAAGCCTTAAGCAAAAGAATATCGGTATACTGATTACCGATCACAATGTTCACGAAACCCTTTCCATTACCGATCGTGCCTATCTTCTTTTTGAAGGAAAAATTCTCAAAGCAGGCACTGCTGAAGATCTTGCCTCTGATGAGCAGGTAAGAAAAGTTTATCTGGGCCAGAATTTTGAACTCCGCCGCTGATGTGCCAGGCAGAAGTATCTGTTCTGCTTCCTGTTCATCATGCCGGCCCCGGCTTTGTCGATGCTGTTCTTTCTATCGTTCGCCAAATCGACATAAAGCCTGAGCTTGTTCTGGTGCTTAATGCTCCAGACCAGGCCAGTAAATCTGCCGCTCTCTCTCTGGCTGCTCAATTCCCTGAAATAAAACTGGTCGAGGAAGCACGAAAAGGAATTCATTTTGCCCTCAATACCGGGCTCGCGCATTGTCACGCCCCTTTTATTGCAAGAATGGATGCAGATGATTTTTCCTTGCCCAACCGTCTTCGCTCTCAACTGAACATTCTTCTGCATCATGAACAGATAGATCTGGTATCGTGTAGAACCTCTGTACCTGAATCAATGCAAAACGGGGGCTTTCGGGCTTTTGTGAATTGGCAGAATCAAATCCTCAGCCCCGGGCAGCATCTGGCTGCTATCTTTCACGAATCACCCGTTGCTCACCCTTCGGTGATGTTCCGGCGAAACTGCCTCAGCAGATGGGGCAGCTACTCCTTTGATCATGATATTCCTGAAGATTATGAATTGTGGCTGCGCTGGCTTTCCCGGGGTGCAAGGTTTCTCAAAATCCCGGAAGTCCTTCTCATATGGAATGACTCACCTCAAAGGTTGTCTCGCACCCATCATGCGTATTCAAAAGTGGCCTTTGACAAGATCCGCTATCCCGCTGCTGCGTTGTTTTTTAAGGAAAGAAAAAAAGAGTGGTGGGTCTGCGGCGGCAGCAGGATAGCTAAAAGAAAAATCCTGGCCCTCCGGCAAAATAAACTCCACATTGCAGGTGTCATAGACGTGGTACAAAGAAAAATATCCGGACTTCCATTCGTTTTAGCCACTGACTTTTCACCGTCTGAACAGCAGGGCGTTATTAATCTGCTCTCTGGCCGGGAACAGATTCAACACGTTTCCGCTTTTTTAAATTCCCTGCAGCTAATAGAGGGAGAAGATTGGTTTACAGTCGGATAAAAATATCAGTCCTGATGTTCCAGATCTGCCTGCTTGCCCGAGCCTGAATCTTGTCTCCTGATCTCGCCTCCATGCTGCGCGGTTATCGCCAGAATCAGAAAGCTGAGTATGCCAAGAATAGCAGCAATTTTGCCTGCTTTCTCACGATTGCGCAGTGGAAGCAACAATGCCACTAGTGCCAGTGCGCCGCTGATGCCTCCGGCCCAGGCTGCTCGTTCTCCCCATTCTTCATGCTCTTCAATCAGGCTATGCTGTATTCCCGGTAAACGCTCTACTTTCTCTTCTGCAGGCTCTCCGCTCAAAAAGGCAGGGGCGCATGAAATTCCCCCAACAGCAATTAGCCAAAGCCCGGCCTTTTTGAGGTCTGCTGATTTGCGCGAAAAAAAGTAAAGTGCCACACCGAAAAAGAAGGCAAATAAGGGGAAGTGATTGACCCATAGGTGAAGGTCTGAAAGCTCCATAAGTGGTGATGAGATATGTTAATAACACCGGTTTGAGAGGAATGGTAAGGCATGCTCAGGTGAACGCAAGGCTTATCAAACTTCCTCCATGTTTTTGGTGTACACGAATTTCATAAAATTCACGTCCTTCAGCAAGCGATTTAAAGAAAATTAGAAACAGGCTGTTTTGAAGTATAAAAAAGCGTACTTTCGCGCTCGATTTTAAACACTTCGCATGTCTAAACACGCTGGCAAGATTACCCAGATTATCGGTCCCGTAGTGGACGTAGCTTTCGATACCGAAAATTCCAAACTTCCCGAAATCCTTGATGCACTTGAGGTTGTTCGTGAAAACGGACAAAAAGTTATTCTCGAGTGCCAGCAGCATATCGGTGAAGATTCCGTCCGTGCTATCGCCATGGATTCTACCGACGGCCTGCGCCGTGGTATGGATGTGAATAGTCTCGGTGCACCTATCACCATGCCAACCGGTGACCAGGTGAAAGGCCGCCTGTTTAATGTGGTGGGTGAGGCTATTGATGGTATCAGCCAGGTTGATGCCAAAGGCGGATACCCCATTCACCGTCCGGCCCCCAGGTTTGAGGATCTTTCTACCTCTGCCGATGTTCTCTTTACCGGAATCAAGGTTATAGACTTACTCGAACCATACGCAAAAGGGGGTAAGATCGGACTCTTCGGTGGTGCCGGTGTTGGAAAAACAGTTCTCATCATGGAGCTCATCAACAACATCGCCAAAGGTTACGCCGGTCTGTCTGTATTCGCAGGCGTAGGTGAGCGTACCCGCGAAGGAAACGATTTGCTTCGCGAAATGATTGAATCAGGTGTTATCAAATATGGTGATGCCTTTAAACACAGCATGGAAGAAGGTGGCTGGGACCTTAGCAAAGTAGATATGAAAGAACTTGCACAGTCTCAGGCAACCCTGGTGTTCGGTCAAATGAATGAACCCCCCGGAGCACGTGCACGTGTTGCTCTCTCAGGACTTACCATGGCAGAATATTTCCGTGACGGAGATGAGAAATCCGGCGGACGCGATATTCTGTTCTTTATCGACAACATCTTCCGTTTCACTCAGGCAGGATCTGAAGTATCCGCTCTCTTGGGTCGTATGCCATCTGCTGTGGGTTACCAACCTACACTGAGTACTGAAATGGGTCAGATGCAGGAACGCATCACCTCTACCAAAAGAGGTTCTATTACTTCTGTGCAGGCAGTCTATGTG
>JBEGML010000091.1:0-10413 GCA_041183145.1 Bacteroidota bacterium
CTGATATCGGGAAGGCAGATTTGGCAGCACTCAAGTTTCTTCCGGCTGACATTGACCTTGCACTGAAAACAAAAGCAAAAGTGGATTTTGAGGGAGACCACCCTGATAATATCACCGGTTATTTTTTATTGGCGAAAACACAGTTATCAGGACGTGGAGAAATAGCTGAACTCGGCGATGTGAGCCTCAATATGGAGGCCGGGGAAAAAGGGAAACATGTAAGCATAAATTCCGATGCTTTAAATCTTGACTTGAGAGGAAATTATCTGCTTTCAGCCATGGATCTTCCTGTGAAAAAAATTATCGGTCATTACTTGCCAAATCTCTCCTGGGCGGCAAATGCCAAAGACCACCATGAAGCAGATTTTACATTTTCCATTAAAACTGCCAATATCGATGAGCTTAGCCGTATGTTTCTAAAGGGAATTGAAATTGAACCGAACACCGAAGTTCAGGGAAGCCTAAAAGAAAGTCAGAATTTTCTTCGTCTCGATGTTAATGCACCATTTTTGAGGATAAACCAGCGAGATTACAACGGCATCGTATTTCATGCAAACACCGAAAACAACAGACTCAACCTTGACAGTAGGCTCACCATGCTTCAGATATCCGACAGTACCAGGATTGATAACTTTTACCTGAATGGCTCTGCAGTAAACAATCACCTTGATTGCTCCTTAGGGTTTAAGAACAATTCCGTAAAACAGAATTATGCAGAATTTGCCACCACCGCTGATTTAACCGCAACAGACTATCTTGAGGCCACTTTCAATAAAGCTGAGCTGATGATCGAAGACAGCCTCTGGAGTATTAGCTCCGGTAACAGGTTGAAAACAAATTTTTCCCGCATAAATCTGAGGGATATGATTTTCCGTCATAACTCACAGGAAGTTGTGATTGATTCTGAGGAGGATTTGAATAAGGATATGGTACTCAATTTCAGGTTTAAAAATTTTCAGCTAGGTAATCTTAATCCCCTATTAAAAGCTCAGGATATCAGGGCTGAAGGTATTCTTGAGGGTTCAGCCTCTTTTTCGGGCTTTGAAACTCACCTTGTTTTTACAAGTTCGCTCGCCTTCACGGGCCTTAAATTCAATGGGGAAGGAGTAGGGGATGGTTCCGTAGTCTCGGTTTGGAATAGCCGTGATGAGAGTATTTCTGTTAACGGCCGGTTTATGCGCGGACAGCTGCCGACACTTGCCGTAAGAGGATTTTATTATCCAAACCGTAAAGAAAACGACCTTGATTTTGAAATTAACTTACAGAAAACCCAGCTAAAACTTTTTGAGCAATATGTCACCGGTATCTTCTCAGATCTTCGAGGCTATGTGAGCGGAGATATTTTTCTTTCAGGTAGTTCATCTGCACCGGTGCTAAGAGGAGAGCTGGAAGTAATAAAAGGCAATGCCAAAGTAGATTACATCAACACCTCCTACAGTTTTAACGGGAAGGTGGTTTTTGCAGACGGACTCATTGACTTGCAGAATATTGCTGTTTTTGATGAAAAAGGACATGAGGCGATTCTCAGCGGAAACTTCAAGCACCGGTATTTTAAAAATCTCATGATGGATATCAGGCTGAAGGCAAAAGATATGATGTGTCTCAATACAACTGAAACCATGAACAACCTTTTCTATGGCAATGCTTTTGCCTCAGGGCAGATGAGGTTCCATGGTGATCTGGATCATATACAGCTCGACATTGTAGCAAAATCAGAGGCCGGAACTTTAATAAACATACCTTTATCAGGACCTGAAGAAATCACTGAATCGGGAATGGTTCGGTTTGTAAAGCGAGAGGCCAGAAAGGAGTCTGTGCAAGATGCTTACAAGGTCGACTTGTCTGGAATTGCTATGAATCTGGAACTCGAAATCACACCTGCCGCAGAGGTAAAGATGATTTTTGATTCCAAAATCGGTGACGTCATTCAGGGAACCGGCAAGGGAAATTTAAAAATGACAATCAGTCCGAGCGGTGATTTCAACATGTTCGGTGACTATCAGATAAATACAGGTTCTTATCTTTTTACCCTTCAGAATGTCATCAATAAGAAGTTCCGAATTTCCGAAGGCGGTTTAATTACCTGGACCGGCGATCCTTACAATGCCGATATAAATCTGGAGGCTGTTTATCGCCTGCGCACCTCTTTATATGATGTTCTGCCGAACGACAGCAGTAAACAGCGTATTCCTGTTGAGTGCAAGTTGCGCATGACAGACAAGCTCATGAATCCGAACATCAAATTTGATATTGACCTACCCAATTCAGACGACAGAATCAGAAACGATGTACGTAGCGCTATCAACATCAATAATGAGACAGAACTTAACAAGCAGGTATTTAGTCTGCTGATGCTGGGGAGGTTTTTCCCACCCACCGACAGGCCTGCCACCGGTTCGCTGGGACTTACCCAAAACACTTCCGAACTTCTCTCGTCTCAGCTCAGTAACTGGCTTTCGCAGACCAATGAATTTGTAAACCTTGGCGTAAGGTATCAGGCCGGAGACCAGATCACCAGTCAGGAATTGCAACTCGCAATGTCAACCCAGCTATTTAACGAGCGCCTTTCTATAGACGGGCAATTCGGTGTAACCAATAATCCGAGTCGCGCCAGCAACCTGATTGGTGATGTAAATGTTGATTATAAAATCAATGCAGACGGGCGTTTCAGGGTAAAGGCCTATAACCAGACCAACGACAATATGTTGTTTACAAATCAGGGCCCTTACCGCCAGGGTGTTGGAGTTTTTTACCGCGAGGAGTTTGATACTTTCAATGAGCTGATGAGCATTTATGCCCGAAAAATCAGTTTTTGGAAAAAGGAAAAGGCTGTAAAACCTGAGGAACAAGACTTACAAGACGCTCCATGAACCCTTTGCGCAGGTTATTGTCACAAACAGCCATCTATGGGCTGAGCACCATTCTGGGGCGCCTTCTGAATTATTTGCTGGTTCCCGTTTACACACATCTGTTTGCGCCTGCAGAATATGGTATTGTTACCGAGTGGTATGCTTATGCCGCATTTCTTGCTGTGGTTTTCACCTATGGTATGGAAACTGCCTATTTCAGATTTGCCTCAAAAAATCCGGATCAGGCCGGAGTAATTTTTAATACGGTATTCAAGGGGCTTTTCGCAAGTACTCTTTTTATTTTGACTATTGTTTTACTTTTCAGGGAAGGTATCTCAGCGCTTCTGGGCTATCCGGGTCAAGAGAGGTTTCTGGTATTTTTTATCCTGATTACGGGTTTCGATGCCCTCACTGCTATTCCTTTTGCCCGGCTCAGGCTGCAGAACAGGGCATTTAGTTTTGCCCTTATAAGACTTGTAAATATTGGCCTTAACATCGGGCTTAATCTTATTTTTTTGCTCATGCTGCCGGGGGCAAGCCCCGAATTCAGTCTGGCAGGTTTCAGCGGAATAGATTTTATCTTTCTCTCTAATCTGATTGCCTCGGGCATCAGTCTTATTTGGTTATTTCCCTTCCGGGAGCTAAAAGGTAAATCCGATTTTAAGGTCTGGCAGGATGTTTTTGCGTATGGCTTTCCGCTACTTTTTGCAGGCCTTGCCGGAATGGTAAATGAAACACTAGACAGGGTGCTGCTCAAACATCTTCTGCCTCAGGCTGATGCCCTGGGCGCTGTTGGTATTTATGGTGCCTGTTACAAGGTTTCCATCATCATGACCATCTTCGTGCAAACATTTCGTTATGCTGCAGAGCCGTTTTTCTTCAGTCAGGCCACAGAAAAATAATCAGCACCCCTTTATTGCAGGGTTATGCGGCTGTTCGTTTTTGTATGCGGCATCATCTATGTTGGAACCCTTGTTTTTATGGATTGGGTACAGTTTTTTATAGGTCCTGCTTACCGCAGCGGACTTTTCATTGTACCGGTTCTATTGCTTGCCAATTGGTTTTTAGGCATTTATTACAATCTCAGCATCTGGTATAAACTAGCTGATAAGACCATGGCCGGGGTCTGGATGTCGGTTTTCGGGGCCATTGTTACGCTCATTGCCAACTTCATTCTTATTCCTATGATGGGTTACGCCGGGGCAGCTTGGGCAACACTGATCTGTTATGCGGGAATGATGTTGTTCTCGGGTGCTTGGGGACATAAAGCCTATCCGGTAAGTTACGGCTGGGGGAAAATTGTTATGTTGATTATACCTGCATTGTTGCTGGCTAACCTAAGAAATTGGTTTGATTTGCCTCCGGTTTTTGAGGGATTTCCGTTTTCAGCTGTCCTGCTGGCCACCTACCTCGGGGCCGGCCTTTTTCTTCTCCGAGAAGAAATAAAGCTGCCTTTAAGTTCCTTGGTTACCCAAAAAAAGGACGGGAAGACGTTATGAACATTTCTGCCTTGAGAAAAACCGGCTGATGAAAAAAAACTTATGGGAATAAGAGTACTTTTGCCTGAATTGATGTATGGAAGTTAGGGTTAAAGTCATCAACAAATCAGGAAACGCCTTACCTGAGTATCAGACTGCATTTTCTGCCGGACTGGATGTCAGGGCTGCAAATGTTGATGCCATTGTAATTCCACCCGGAGGCAGGGCTTTGGTTCCAACGGGTCTTTATCTTGAGATTCCAAAAGGTTTTGAAGTTCAAGTGAGATCAAGAAGTGGATTGGCATACAAATCAGGAGTTTATGTGTTAAATGCACCTGGTACGATTGATGCCGATTATCGAGGTGAGGTAGGTGTCATACTTGCCAATGCCGGGGCTGAGAGTTTTTTGGTGGAGTCTGGAGAGCGCATTGCGCAACTTGTTTTAGCGCCTGTGACTCAGCTTGTTTGGGAGGAGGTTTTACGGTTAAATACATCAGACCGGGGTCAGGGTGGTTTCGGTTCAACAGGAAAAACATAATCACAACAAAATCGATGAAAGTAATTATTCCAATGGCGGGCATGGGTAAAAGGATGAGACCGCATACACTCACAGTCCCTAAGCCTTTGATACCTGTTGCAGGCAAGCCAATTGTGCAGCGTTTGGTTGAAGATATTGCGAAGGTGATAGACGAAAAAATAGAAGAAATTGCATTTGTTGTCGGGCATTTCGGTGAGGAAACCGAGCAAAGGCTGATATCTATTGCTGAAGCACTCGGTGCAAAGGGAAGTATCTACTACCAGGAGGAGGCTCTTGGTACTGCTCATGCCATACTCTGCGCAGAGCCTGCACTTAGCGGAAAGGTTATCGTGGCTTTTGCCGACACCCTCTTCAAGGCCGACTTCAAGATTAAGCCGGAAAACGATGGAACAATATGGGTTCAAAGGGTAGAAGATCCTCGTCCTTTTGGCGTGGTGAAAGTGAACGACGACAATGTGATTACTGATTTTATAGAAAAACCTCAGGAGTTTGTTTCTGATCTGGCCATCATCGGTATCTATCTTTTTAACGATGGCGAATGGCTGAGGAAGGAACTCAGACATTTGATTGACAACAATATACGTGAGAAGGGTGAATACCAGCTCACCAATGCATTGGAGAATATGAAGATGAAGGGTGCCAGATTCTCACCCGGCAAGATAACAGAATGGTTAGATTGTGGCAATAAGGATTCTACAGTGCACACAAACGGAAGGATTCTCAGTTTCCTTCATGGCGCTGCAGAGTTGGTCTCAGACAACCTGCAGTCTGAACAATCGATAGTGATTCAGCCATCTTATATCGGCAGAGGGGTGAAATTGAAAAATGCCATTGTTGGTCCGTACGCTTCTGTTGGGGATGGATGCATCATTGAAAACGCTGTTATCAAAAACTCCATTATTCAGAGTAACACCAGATTAAAGGATGTGGTTTTACAGAATAGTATGGTAGGACACCATGCCGAAGTAAACGGTAATCCTCTCGACCTAAGCCTTAGCGACTACAGTACTTTTAAATGCTGAGAGGTAACTTTATGCGATTTCTTTGGATTTTGACTCTGATGCCGGCCTTGTTTTTTGGGGCTTGCAAGTCATCCAGGAAGGCCGGTACTTCAACCGATGACTTAAAGGGAAACCGGAACATTGCATCACCTCTTAATAAGAATGATCTTGAGCTTATCCATTATTTTCATAACGCCACCAGAGATAAATTACTTGGAAACTACGAGGAGGCCATCCGGAATTACCGCCGTTGTCTGAATATTAATCCTGCTCATGCCCCCAGTTCTTATGAGCTTGGTATGATGTATCTTACGGCCGGTGATCCTGTTGCTGCAGAGCCTTATGCTAAGGTGGCCTATACCTCTGATCCGGCTAATGTGTGGTATGCCAAAGTTTACCTGAGTGCGTTAAAAGAAAATCGACGTTATCCGGAGGCCATCAAGATATACAACAATCTGGAAAAGCTATATCCTGACAATACTGAGTTTTATAATGAACACAGCAGTTTGTGTCTTCTGGCAAACAGAAATTCAGATGCTCTTGATGTTTTAGAGAAGCTTGAGCAAAAGTCGGGTCTTACTCTTGAAATTGTTGAACTCAGGAAGAAAATTTATCTCAAAGAGGGTAAACCCGAGAAGGCCATTGCGGCAGTAAAGCAGTACATTGAGTCTTGGCCGGATGACTATCGTGCGAATTTGATTCTTGCCCAGATTTATCAGTTTTTGGGCAGAGGGAACGAAGAACTTGCAGAGTTGAAAGCCGCTCTTGTTAAGGCTCCGGGAAATGCCGAGGTTAACCTCAATATTGCAGAACATTACCGCGTACTCCGTAATTATGAGTCGGCTTTGCCTTATCTGAAAGAAGCTTTTTCATCTCCAGATCTCGATATTGACAACAAGATCAAGATCTTGCTTGGCATGTTCCTTATCACCGAAAGCAATACCGGCCTAAGGGGAGCAGCTTATGAGCTGCTTGATATTGCAGTTCTTGCTCACCCCAGTGATCCAAAGGTTTATTCTATGTATGGTGATTTCTGTTTCAGAGACAAAAATTATGAGAAGGCCCGTGATTCTTTTAGAAAAGCCATAGCGCTCGACAATAGTAAGTATGCTGTTTGGAGCCAGTTGTTTATTGTAGAATCTGAGTTGGGTGATTTTGATTCAATGATAGCTGAAGCAAAAGTTGCCCAGGAATTATTTCCAAACGAGCCCACCATTCTGCTGTTTATGGGAATTGCCCAGCTTCAGAAAAAGCAGCCCGGGGAGGCAGCCAAAAATCTGGAGAATGGACTAAAGCTTGTGGTTGACAATCCTGCTCTTGAAGCGCAGTTTTACGCTAACCTGGGAGATGCTTATCATCGCGCCAAATTATACGGCAAGAGCGACGATGCTTATGAAGCAGCATTGAAAATTAATCCCGACGACAGTTACGTGCTCAACAATTACGCCTATTACCTTTCACTTCGTAAGGAAAACCTTGCCCGTGCTGCAGAAATGTCTAAAAAGACAGTGGATATGTTTCCTCAAAACCCCAGTTATCTCGATACCTATGGTTGGATACTCTACACCCAGGAAAAATTCAAAGAAGCAGAGCCATGGCTGGCAAAGGCAGTAAAGGCAGGGAGTACTCCGAGTGCGGTTATCCTGGAGCATTACGGAGATGTTCTCTACAGACTTGAAGACCGCAACGGAGCACTTGAATACTGGCGCAAGGCCAAGGAGGCCGGTCAGGCATCAGAATTATTGGACCAGAAAATCAGAGAACTGAGACTCATTGAGTAAAGATTCCCCATACCTGAAAATTGCTCTTGCTCCTTTATTTATTTGGATGTTGTTGTTGGCTTTGGCCGCTATTGCACCAGCCTGTCGAAGCAGTAAAAAGGTAAGCGCCACTCTTTCAGATACTGCTGCAGCAAGAGATCTGAAAGCTTTTGAGGTCAGGACAAAGCGTTCACTGATCAGCGGCCTGAAGGAAAACGAATTCAGGTTTGAATACCTCAGCTCCAAATTCAGTGCATCACTCGACTTCAATGGGAAAGTTCAGAATGTGAATGTTTCTGTAAGGGCCAGGCGCGACAGTATTTTATGGTTGTCTTTTTCACTTCTTGGCATTGAAGGGGCGCGAATGGTGGCAACTCTAGATTCAGTAAAGTTTATTGACCGGATTTCAAATAAGTATTTTGCCGGAGACTATAAATTCCTGAGTGAGCTCTTTAATACCGATATTGATTTCGAGTTAATGCAAAGTGTGCTTATCGGGAACAGTGTAGAATTTTTTGATGAAGATGAGAAGCTGAAGTCGTCCCGTGATAGCTCCCTCTACCTTTTGAGTACCATCAGAAAGGGAAGGATTAAGCGAATTCTCAACCGTGATCCGGAAAACAACAACTACAAGGAATTGATTCAACGCATCTGGATTAGTCCGGATAATCTCAAAATTGTTCGTATTGTCATAAACGATCTTCAGACCGGACGCACCTTTGAGGCGGCATATTCCGATTTCAGAGATGTGGGAGGTTCATTATTTCCGTATAAATCAAGTTTCAATATCGAGGCAACTCAAAAAATCAAGGTTGACCTTGAGTATTCCAGAGTGAGCACCGAGCCACCGGGTTCTTTTAGTTTTAACATACCGGCTTCTTATGAACGTATACGCTAGAATCATCATCATCCTGCTCTTGATTCCCGCGGTTTCTTTTTCTCAGAATAAAAAAGAACTGGAGAGGAAGAAGCAGGCTTTGCAGAAAGACATATCGAGCACCAACAGCATGCTTGAGCAAACTCGCAAGAGTAAGCGCAAGTCGCTAAATCAGCTTCTGGTTCTGAACAACAAGATATCAAAACGAGAGGAGGTTATCAAGACCATAGGTTCAGAGGTTAAGGTGATTGATGAGCAGATTACAGGAAACGAAAAAGAGATTGCTCGATTAGAATCTGAGCTTTCGCGTTTAAAAGCAGAATATGCAGGTATGATATATGTGGCCTGGAAAAATCGCAGCGCCTACGATAAGCTCATGTTTCTTTTTAGCAGTTCAGATTTCAACCAGGCCTACAAACGAATCAAGTATTTTCAGCAATATTCTGAAAACAGGTACAGGCAGGCTGCCCTAATCGACAGCACCAGGGGAAGAATATCGGGTAGAAATAAAGAGCTCGGTGATAAACGTAAATCAAAAAGTGAATTATTGACTTCTCAGGAAAAGGAAAAGCAAAAGTTAACCAAAGAGAAGTCTGAGAAGGAGGAGGTATTGACCGATTTGCAGAAAAAGGAGAAACAACTGAAGGCGGATCTGAAGAAGAAAAAGAAAGATGCAGAGCAGCTGACCTCTGCCATCAAACGTATTATTGAAGAGGAAATTAGAAAATCCAGAGAAGAGGCTATGCTTGCAGCCAAGAAAGAGGAAGCCGAGCGTAAAAAGAAGGAAGACAAGAAAGAAAGTGCAGGAAAAGAGAAAGCTCCCGAGAAGTCGAAAACTTCTGAGCCTGTCAAGGAAAGTTACCGCCTGATGCTTACTCCTGAAGCCGAACGTTTGGGCAATTCATTCGAAGCTAACCGCAGCAAACTTCCATGGCCTGTGGCTGAGGGTGTCATTACGGGGGCTTTCGGTGAACATAATCACCCCGTTTTGAAGGGAATAAAAGTTAAAAACAATGGAATTGATATAGCCACACGTGCCGGTGCTGCCACAAGGGCGGTTTATGAGGGTGTAGTTTCGGGAGTGGTCTCTATTCCGGGCGCCGGACAGGCAGTCATTATCAGACATGGCGAGTATCTGACTGTTTACTCAAACATGGCCTCTGTATCGGTTTCAAGAGGAGACAAGATAAAGACCAAGCAACAAATTGGAACCGTGCTGTCTGACGACGAAAAAACAGAGCTGCACTTTGAATTATGGAAGGGAAGTTTGTTGCTCAACCCTGCCATGTGGCTTCGACAATAGGCTTGTATCATCTCTGTTTCCGGCCAGATTTTTAGGGGTATTGGTCAAATACAAAACAGCTGAAACCGATTTTAAGGATTTTCTTCCTTCTGCATAAATTAAAGCCTGATATGAGACCCTTGAGTCGGGGCTGAATTCAATTCAACAGTTTGATTCCCTTCGGCCACCGGGATCTTAAGTGCAGTCTTTGCCTATATTTGACTGATGTTTCGATACAGAAGTTTTTTCTGCCATCTGCTATTTTTTCTCTTATCCAGACAGCTGGTATTTTCTCAGTCTGCCCCGATCAAAGTGTATGTTTTGGGCAGTTTTGATTTTAATGAATTCAGGGAAGTTTTTGATGCGGCCGATTTATACAGGCAGAAGGAAATTTACGCACTAAGCCAGTTGTTGTACAGGCTCGGGCCTGATAAGGTCTTTCTTCCGTTCTCATCTGGGAAAGAGGATTTAGCACGTACCGACAGTATGTTTAAGGCTTTCTGTTATGGGGATTCTACCCGGCACCAGGATGCCAGACTTCAGATTGGTTTCAGAACCGCGAAACGCCTGGGGCACCATAAAGTGTTTTCTTACGGCTCGCCTGTCGACTCCTCATTCTGGTATGGGC
>JBEGML010000092.1:0-3599 GCA_041183145.1 Bacteroidota bacterium
ACGTAGAGCACCACTATTATAAAGCACTTGCTGACAGTGTGAATGGCCTTTTCAAAAAGGGCTATTTCCTGCTTGAGGCTTCCAGGCTTAAAAGTTTTGAGGCTGTTTTGTCATCTGCCAGCGGTATTGCCGCGATTTCGATGGGTGATGCTGCCCACTTTTCTTCTCTCCATAATAGGGTACATTGCATACCTGCCTTTCATCCTTTTGAAAAGGTTGTACTCAGCAAGCGAACCGGTGACTATGCACTTTATCATGGTAACCTCGGAGTTCCTGAGAATGATCGTGCAGCAAAATATCTAGTTTCAGAGGTAATGCCACATACCAAATGCCAACTGATAATTGCAGGAAGTAATCCCTCCGCAGAGTTAATCAGGCTTGCCTCACGCGATCCCCGCATCAGCCTGCGTGCCGGAATTGATACTCAAACGCTGCACCTACTGGTAGCGGAAGCAGCTGTTAACATACTCCCTACCTTTCAGGCCACCGGAATAAAGTTAAAACTTCTGGCTGCTCTGTTCACAGGCAAGCATTGCATTGTAAATACTCCAATGGTGAAGGCTACAGGCTTAGAAGACTTGTGTCTCATCGCAGATGATGCCATTGAAATGGCCCATGGGCTTGATAATTGTATCAAACAGGAATTCAGTCAGGAGGCTCTTGCAAAAAGACAAATCATACTTGAAGAAAAATTTTCTAACCGTGCCGGTGCGCTGAATCTGATGAAACTGGCCGATATAAGGCTGGGCAAAACGCTGTTGACGGATATCTGAATGGTATTTAATTTTCTGATCTTCTGAAGGTATTGATTTTACCTTGCATTTTTTTTTGATGGAAAAAAATAGCCGGTACTTATTCTTTACCTGCCTTGTTTGCTGTTACTTTTTTTGTTTTTTTTCTCTTCCTCACAAGTCTGCTGAGAATTTCGCGGCCTGCCTCTTTTGCTTCTTCTTTTTTGCGAAAAGCCCAGAGAAGTTGCGTGAATTCACGATCGGGATTTTCCGGGGAAGCAATGGGTAAGGGATAATCAACCCCTGCATCGAAGGCCAGAAAAGTTTTTTCCATTCCCTGAACAAGATGGGGTTGAAGTGCCAACTGAGCAGGAAGATTTTTAAGCTCAGGAACCCAGGTTCTGATAAAAACAGCCTCTTCATCGAATCGCTGAGCATTTAGCAGGGGATTGTAAACCCTGATAGTGTTTACGCCAGTTGTACCGGCCTGCATCTGCATTTGAGGATAATGTATGCCGGGTTCATAATCCAGAAATAGCTGGGCCAGCCAGGAGGCCCCCCTCCGCCAGTCCTGACCCAGATGATGACAAAGAAAAGAGACCACGAGCGCCCGCATCCTGAAGTTTATCCAGCCTGTGCTCTGTAAGCAACGCATACAGGCATCAACCAGAGGAACACCTGTTTGTCCGTGTTTCCATGCCTCTAAAGCTGCCTCATTCTGTTTGTAGGGGAATTCTTCATAAACCGGGTTCAGGCAATGGCTCTCATACGCAACATGCATTTCGAATTTCTGAATGAAATGATCACGCCAGTTAAGTCTTTGTAAAAATGAAATTAAACTCTTCTTCTGTGTATGTTCTTCATAGGCCTGTCTTACCGACTGATAAACCTGTCTGACAGAGATGTTTCCCCATGCCAGATATGGGGATAGGCGTGAGCATGATATGCGGCTTTCTGCCGGACGCGAAATATGCCGGTTATAGTTCACGGCTCTCTGTCTCAGGAAGCTATTGAGATAGTGATGGGCATTCACTTCTCCTCCGGGCTGCATAGCTGTTGGAGAAGTTTTAATAATTTCAGTTAAGTTAAAATCGGGAAGGTATTTTTCAGGTATCTGCAGCGTTGCAAGCAGATCAGGATTTTGCTCTATAATTGCCTGGGGCTGGTGCATACGTGCATACCATTTGCGATCCCAGTCTTCGCGGTTTTGAAGGCCTCTCAACACACCGTCTTTTTGAAACTCTTGCCAGATGATTCCCTTTGATTTGAAGAAAGCACCTGTCTTTTTATCGCGATCCCAGGTTTGTCTGACTCCATTTTCCTGATAGCTGAACACACTATGAATAGTGCTTAACTGAGAGATGACAGAAAATGCTTCCGGGGCTTCTGATTTCATAACCAAAACATCCTGCCGTATTGGAGTAAGGGTTTTCTTCATCTGGGCGATAGCCTGTAACTGAAACAAGAGATGTCTGTCTGAAAAGTCTTCCCTTGATTGCATGGAAGGCTCAATGAGGAAGAGAATAATATAGGGCAATCCGGCTTTGCTTGCTGCCGCCAAAGGCTCATGGTCAAGCGTGCGCAGGTCGCGCTTCAGCCAAACAATATTAATCACCCTTTCTGAACAAGGTAAACTGAGCTTTGTTCAGGGGATTGAAGTGGAATAGGAATGAGCCGAATTTGTAAATAGCCTGCATCAGCCTCATGTATGCCTTTTAAAATACGGAAAGAGCAAAAGCACCGGTGGCAACAGCATAAGAGTCATGGCGGCAACGGATATAAAGTAGTGATAGGCCCCTGTGTAAATGGTAATGAGTGATGCACCTGCCGGCCACATGACTGCGGGGAGTGCGAGTGCGTAGTAGGCCCATTTTTCTTTTTTTGGAAGAGCGTATTTGGCAATCAGAAACATCAAACTTAAAGAGATGACAGATAACCAGGAGAACATGAGGAATATAAGATGGAAGGCTGGTTGAGCTTCATTCGGTAATTTTTCTTCTCCATAGAGGTCATTCCAGACCAGCGCATCGAGGCTGTGCCAGGGATCAAAGCCCCCGAAAAACATGGAGGCAAAGCATACCAGTGCCCCCAAAATACTTGCTGTTTTTAAATAGATGACAAGGTAGTGGAAGCGCATATCTCTTGTTTTTGCTTAATTGTTTAAAGATAAATCTATGGAATTTGGGGAAATATTTTGATAGTACTTTATGAGGATATTGACAATCATGGCATGTCAGCTCATTCAATATCTGTGAGCATGTATGAAGGAATTGATTTCAAAAAATGAGTTTTCTGATATTGATTTAGCTTATTTTGTCTGGTGCAGACACCATAAGTTTTTAATTTTTTTTCAATAAAATTCGGTGCAGGTTCCTTAGGTAAAACAACAGTTTTATATGGATGTTAGACTCAGGCAAACCTGAGGTTTGGAACCTAAACAATCAGATTAGGGTAGGTGTTGGCGAAAGGATTATTGTATTTAACAAAAGGGCTTTTTAAAATCATTTCGCCGAACTAACGGTGCATTCGCAAAAAGTAGAACCTAAATATGAATAGCTTATTTTTTATTATTTCTTTTAGTGCCGGACTGCTGATTTCATGAAAGGCGAAGGCATTTGAAAATCCTGTTCCATTCGGTTTAACTGCCAACTCATGGTTGCAGGGAAGAGAGAAAGGAAAGGTCTAATGATATTCAGAACAACTTATACATTTACACAGTTTGGGGCATGGTATGAAAACTGATAAAAAATCCGTAAAAAGAATGGAGGTGATTAATGACTTTGTTTACTTTCTCTAAAATATTTTATTCGACAATATTTTTTAGAAGGTTAATGCAAAGTTTAGATCATCTGATTTTATTGCCAAAAT
>JBEGML010000093.1:0-5342 GCA_041183145.1 Bacteroidota bacterium
AAGTTTTACTTTTATTCTGAGATTGGTTCCTCGGTTTACCCTTTTTCCTCCTGAACTTCTTGATCCTCCGAAACCACCAAAAATATCACCAAATTGACTGAAGATATCGTCCATGTTCATGCCCGAAAATCCACCTCCATAACCACCCCCTCCCGGAGCGCTATGTCCGTACTGATCATATCGCTGTTTCTTTTCGGGATTACTTAGCACATCATATGCTTCAGCCGCTTCTTTAAATTTGTCTTCCGCTTCTTTATCTCCCGGATTTTTATCGGGGTGATATTTCATAGCGAGCTTTCTGTAAGCTTTCTTTATTTCGGTTTCATCCGCGCTACGGCTAACGCCCAAAATCTCGTAGTAATCTCTTTTTGACATTTCAGGATGTTATTAAGAGCCAACTACAACTTTCGCGTAGCGGATAACCTTGCCGCCCAACAAGTATCCTCTTTCCACCTCGTCAATTATTTTGCCTTTTGAATCTTCTCCACCAGGAACTTGCGTAATGGCCTCGTGCAGGTCGGGGTTAAAAGACTGCCCTGCAGATGCCATCGGTTCGAGACCCTTCTGCTCAAGAATTCTTTTCATTTTGTGGTAGATGAGCTCCACGCCTTCCTTGAGTGAGTTTATATCACTGGCGCTTTGAATCGACTTGAGTCCTCTTTCAAAATCATCAAGAACCGGCAAGATAGATTTCATTAGGTCTTCAGATGCCCACTTTGCCAGATCGACCTTTTCTTTTTGGCTGCGTTTTCTGTAATTATCGAATTCTGAGTATAGCCTTAGATATTTATCATTTAACTCATTGATTTTTGCGGATGGGTCTGTTTCCTCGTTTTTTTCTTTAGCAACCTCGGGTTTCAGTTCTTCCGTATTATCTTTCGAACCCATATCAATTATCTCTTCGTGAGCATGATCATTTTTGTGCTCAGATTCATTTCCCATATTTTCCATCATAATTAGATTTGATTGGCGCTAGCCAAAACTTGAGCCACAATCTTATTTCAGTCAAAGTGACACAAATAAAATGACAAAGAAGACAGCCTGTCGCTTCTTCTACTATGCCTTAATTTTGAGCGTATTTTTCCAGTTCTTTTTCCAGTGCCGGGCCTCTTAAATTTTTGGCAACGATGGTTCCGCTAGGGTCAACTAAAAAGTTAATAGGAATTGAATTGGCTCCATAAGTTGCGGCGGGTACTGACTTCCAACCTCCCAAATCACTGACATGCCACTCCCAGTTGAGAGAGTCTTTTTTAATGGCATTTACCCAGGCTTCCTTTGCTTTATCTAGGCTAACACTATATATGGCTACACCTTTATGTTTTGCGCCTTTCATCTTCTTGTCTTTGAAAGTCTTGTAGGCAGCCACAACAGATGGATTTTCCATACGGCAAGGAGCGCACCAGGAGGCCCAAAAGTCAATCAAAACATAACGTCCTTTGTTGACTTCAGACAGTTTAATGATTTTTCCGTCAGGGTTGGGTTGAGCAATTTCCGGTGCTTTGATGCCAATCGGCAGGCCCATACCCTGAGGGGCCATAAAAGCTGAGAAGGTGAAGCCTAGAATCGTGATGACTCCCAAAGCGAAAAATTTTGTTCTTTTCATAGTGATGTATGGTTTGGTTATTTTCTCAAAAATGATGCCTTTGTTTTTCAGGCGATTCTTCTGATTTCTGCTCCGATTGCATTTAATCTTTCGTCAATTCGCTGGTAGCCACGGTCAATCTGTTCAATGTTATCAATCACACTTTTCCCTTTGGCTGAAAGGGCGGCGATAAGTAAGGAAACTCCTGCCCTGATGTCTGGGGATGTCATACTTATTCCGCGAAGAGCATGCTCCCGGTTGAGACCAATGACTGTAGCTCTGTGTGGATCACATAGGATAATTTGAGCGCCCATATCGATTAGTTTGTCAACAAAGAAAAGTCTGCTCTCGAACATTTTTTGATGAATCAAAACACTCCCCTTAGCTTGGGTGGCCACAACAAGCACAATACTCAATAGGTCGGGGGTAAAACCCGGCCAGATAGCATCGGATATGGTCATAATGGATCCATCGATAAAAGTATCAATTTCATAATGCTCTTGTGGCGGGATATAGATGTCGTCTCCCCGACGTTCAAGTTTTATGCCTAGTCTTCGAAAAGTTTCCGGTATTATACCCAACTCATCAAACGCCACATTTTTGATTGTAATTTCTGATGCTGTCATTGCTGCCAGACCAATGAAGCTTCCAATTTCAATCATATCAGGAAGGATACGATGTTCGCAACCTCCAAGTTTGTCTACCCCTTGAATGGTTAGTAGGTTTGAACCAATTCCCTCTATTCTGGCACCCATTCGGTTGAGCATTCGGCAAAGCTGTTGCACATAGGGCTCGCATGCTGCATTGTATATAGTGGTTGTGCCCTCTGCCATGGTTGCAGCCAGCACAATATTTGCAGTTCCGGTTACTGAGGCTTCGTCAAGCAGCATGTAGGCACCTTTCAGGCGGCTGGCTTCAACTTTGTAAAAATCGTTCCCTCCCTCATATGTGAATCGAGCACCCAGTTTTTCAAAACCAGTGAAGTGGGTATCAAGACGTCTTCTTCCTATTTTATCTCCTCCTGGTCTGGGGATAAATCCTTTACCAAATCTCGTGAGCAAAGGGCCAACTATCATGATTGAGCCTCTCAATGAAGCAGCTTTCTTTTTGAAATCTGGGGTGTTAAGATAATTTAAGTCTATTTGCGAGGCTTCAAACAAATAGGAGTCCGATGATTTTTTCTCAATCTTGACCCCCATACTGCGCAGTAACTCGATGAGTTTATTCACATCCACAATGTCGGGTACATTGCTAATAGTTATGGGTTCCGGGCTGAGGAGCACTGCACATAAAACTTGCAGGGCTTCATTTTTTGCACCCTGGGGAATGAGCTCTCCTTTGAGGGGCTTACCACCGGTAATTTCAAAACTTGCCATATCAGAATTTTCTTCTTTGCTGATTTCTTCCTTTTTTTCTTTTCGTTCCCGCTCCGTGATTAAAGTTATGTTTGGGAGCGTCGTTAACCTGATTCAGCCTGGCAGGGTCATCTATATGTAATTTCCCTTTGGAAAGGACTTTAAGATGTTCCCATATCACTTCATCAGGAACATGATCTTTGTTCCATACCACATAAAATCGCTTCATCAGGTTGGCAATATTGAGGATCGCAGATTGTCTTTCTGCAGCTTCATTCATTTCTGTGGCTGCCTGTATCATTCCCTCAAGAATTTCACCATAATGCTTGAATCTTGGTCCTTCACCGGGGTAGTGGATTCTTTCGGGTTTTGATTCTACAGCATTTTTTTCGGGCAAAGGGAATGGAGATTCGACATCAAGCTTGTATTCAGACATGATATGCAGCTGATCCCAAAGCTTCTGTTTGAAGTCAGCGGACTCTTTTCCAGATGGATTTACTAAGGCCATTGCCTCAATAATGGTTTTGGCGCAGCGGGTTCTCTCCTCCCGGTCCTGCAGGCTCAATGCGTGTGCCACCATCCTCTGTATGTTTCTGCCGTATTCCAAGTAATGTAAATCTGGCAGTTGGGTGGTGTATGAAAGGCCGGTAATGTGATTAATTGGTTCTTCCATAATCTTAACGCAAGGGTACAACTTATTATTGATATTTCCTCAGATGAAATTGTTTTGTCCTATTCAACGATTTCAAGTTTGGCAAATTTTAAAAAAAGTTGTTTCTGACCGGCCTCCCTAAAGCTAATGGTGGCTTTAGTATTCGGCATATTTCCTTCAAGATGCTCAACAGTTCCAACTCCGAATCGCTCATGTCTCACGGTCATCCCCGGTAATATCTGTAGGCCATTAGAGTCTGATGATTGCAAGCCAGGGGTTTCATCACTGATTTTACTGAGTTTTCTTAAACCCGGCTTCGGCGGTATAGAAGGTTCTGACCTTGAACTTTTTTGTGACTGTGGACGACTGAAAAATCCCGATTTCAAGTTTTTTTGGGCTTTCCTTTCACCAACCTCCCAAGCAGGATTATCATTGTTTTTATCATTGTAACCGGGGAGATGCTGAATGAATTTTGCGTCGATTTCACTGATGAATCTGCTGGGCTCACAATAGTTCAGGGTGCCCCAGCGATACCGGCTTGTGGCGAATGAAAGATTTAATTTCCGTTCCGCTCTGGTGATGGCCACGTAAAACAATCTTCGCTCTTCTTCCAGCTCTTCACGTGAACTCAATACCATCTGGCTGGGGAAAAGATTCTCTTCCATCCCAACTACGTAGACGTAGGGGAACTCCAATCCCTTGCTGGCATGAACAGTCATAAGAGAAACTTTCGGCCTCTCGTCTTTATCTTCTTTTTCATCGCCAGTTAACAGAGCGATGTCTTGAAGGTAGTTTTTCAATAGTCTCTCATTCAGTTTGTTTTCAGATTCTTCTGCAAGGTCATCTGATGTGTATTCTTTGAGACCATTTAAAAGTTCCTGCACGTTTTCATAGCGATTGATTCCCTCAGGCGTTTTGTCTTGATAAAGTTCTTTCAGAAGTGATGAATGCATAGCAATGTGCATTCCGGAGTCATAGGCATTTTTAGTAGCCGAAATCATTCGGAAAGATTGAATCATCTCAACAAATTGATTTATTCTTGCAAGGGTTGCAGAATTAAAATTCAGACCTGAACCAACGGGGTTTTCTATGACCTTCCATATACTCAGCTTAAGATTGGTCGCAACAGTGAAAATTCGATCTAGGGTGGTTTGCCCAATTCCTCTTGTAGGATAATTTATGACCCTTTTCAAGGCCTCCTCATCGTCAGGGTTTACAGCAAGTCTCCAATAGGAAAGTAGGTCTTTAACTTCTTTTCTTTGGAAGAAACCTAAGCCACCATAGATCCTATAGGGTATTCCCAACCTTCGCAATGCTTCTTCCATGGCTCGCGATTGGGAATTTGTTCGATAAAGGATAGCAAACTTGTCATAGTTGACTCTTTCCCTTGCTGCATTTTCAAAAATCGAATTTGCCACAATCTGTCCTTCTTCATTGTCGGAAAATGCCCTGGAAACTAAAATTTTTTCTCCTTCTTCGTTTTGAGTCCAGATTACCTTTTCTAGTTGATCCTGATTCTTCTCAATCAGACTATTCGCTGCTTTTACAATGTTTGAGGTGGATCTGTAATTTTGTTCCAGCTTGAATGTTTTTAAGTCCGGATAGTCGTTTTTGAAATTCAGAATGTTTCTGATGTTTGCTCCTCTGAAAGCATATATACTCTGGGCATCATCTCCAACTACGCATATGTTTTCGAATACAGAGGCAAGTTTTTTTACAATTAGATATTGAGAATAATTTGTGTCCTGATACT
>JBEGML010000094.1:0-2844 GCA_041183145.1 Bacteroidota bacterium
TATCAGAGCAAGATCAACATTCGCCGCCAGCACATGCCTGCGTTTGGAAAGATTTACCGAGCGACGAACAATATAGTTATTGCGGGGAATCAGGGAGGTAATACGATATTCGTCCTGCACTTTCTCCACCTCTACCAGATCGCCCACTGCAATAGGATTTGTGGTATCATACTCCTGCAAACGAACATTGCCGCGAATCCTGGCATCCACAACGCCTTGTTCTGCCAGATGTACCTGATACCAGCTGCCTGTTGATTTGAGAACCCTGCCCTTCATGCCTCAAAGTTAGGGCGAAGTTGAAACCAATCAAAAACATAACTTTGGGCCATGGCAATTGAGGTAAGAGATATCACGAAACTATACGGAGAGCAAAAAGCCCTCGATGGCATCAGTTTCAATGCCGGAAAGGCCAGCATCACCGGATTTTTAGGTCCGAATGGTGCTGGCAAAAGCACCATGATGAAAATCCTGACCTGCTACATCCCCCAAAGCTCCGGAAAGGCCGAGGTATGCGGTTATGATACTGAGTCTGCCTCGATGGAGGTTCGGCGCAGAGTTGGCTACCTTCCTGAACACAATCCTCTGTATACCGAGATGTACATCAGAGAATTTCTTGAATTCGCAGGTGGCCTCTACAAAATAAAAAATCTCAAAAAAAGGGTCGAGGAGATGATTGACATCACCGGACTTAGAGCAGAAAGCCACAAAAAAATTGCAGCTTTGTCTAAAGGCTTCCGGCAACGCACCGGCCTCGCTGCTGCTTTGATACACGACCCGGAGGTTCTTATTCTAGACGAACCCACAACAGGTCTTGATCCCAATCAGCTTGTAGAGGTCAGAAACCTCATCAAGGAACTCGGTAAAGCTAAAACTGTACTTTTCTCCACCCACATCATGCAGGAGGTTGAAGCTGTATGCGACCGCGCCATCTTCATAAAAAAAGGCAAAATTGTAGCCGATGAATTTCTTAAAGACCTCAGCGGAGAATGGAGAATCAGGGTTGAATTCAATATGGAGGTTAGCGCAGGTGCACTTAAAAGTTTAAGTGGTGTAAAAAAAGTAGAACCCCTGCCCCGCAACAGCTGGATAATTATACCTGAAAATAACCTTGATCCGCGTCAGGCCATCTTCGAATTTGCCGGCAAACAAGGCATCAGCATTCTTACTCTGGTGCGCGAAGAAAAACGACTCGAAGAAATATTCAGGTCTCTTACCGCTGAATAGCATTTTGAAACCCTCAATTTCCTATATTCGCCACCAAATCAAAAAAATCTTTCAACAAGATGCCCTATCTATTCACCTCTGAATCGGTCTCAGAAGGACACCCAGACAAGGTTGCAGACCAGATTTCCGATGCACTTATTGACAACTTTCTTGCCTACGATCCACAATCGAAAGTAGCCTGCGAAACCCTCGTTACAACCGGCCAGGTCGTGCTTGCCGGGGAAGTAAAATCTGAAGCCTACCTTGATGTGCAGGACATTGCCCGTGAGGTTATCCGCCAGATTGGCTACACCAAGGCTGAATACATGTTCGAGGCCAACTCCTGCGGTATTCTGAGCGCAATTCATGAGCAGTCGCCTGATATCAATCAGGGTGTTGTTCGTAAGAAGAAAGAAGAACAAGGCGCAGGAGACCAGGGAATGATGTTCGGTTACGCTTCCCGCGAAACTGATAATTATATGCCATTGCCACTGGAACTAGCCCACCTGCTGCTGCGCGAACTAAGCGTAATCAGAAATGAGGGCAAGGTTATGAAATACCTGCGTCCTGATGCTAAAAGCCAGGTTACCATTGAATATAACGACCTCAACCAACCCGTCAGAATCGACACCATCGTGATTTCAACACAACACGATGACTTTGATAAGGATGCCAGCATGCTTAAGAAAATCAAAGAAGATGTCATCAACGTTTTGGTTCCAAGAATCAAAAAGAAGCTCCCAAAGCGCGTGCAGGCACTCTTCAATGATAAAATCACTTATCACGTAAACCCAACAGGAAAGTTCGTTATCGGTGGCCCGCATGGTGATACCGGACTAACCGGAAGAAAAATCATCGTAGACACCTACGGAGGAAAAGGAGCCCACGGTGGTGGTGCTTTTTCCGGTAAAGACCCTTCTAAAGTTGACCGTTCAGCAGCCTATGCTACCCGTCACATCGCGAAGCACCTTGTGGCCGCAGGCGTTTGTGATGAAGCACTCGTTCAGGTTGCTTATGCCATTGGAGTTGCTAAACCTGTAGGGCTATACGTAAATACATACGGCACAGCAAAGGTTAACATGAATGATGGAGAAATCGCTGCTGTGATTTCAAAAATGGCAGAATTCGATATGCGTCCATACTTCATCGAACAAAGATTTAAACTACGTACTCCTATTTATAGTGAGACTGCTGCCTACGGACACATGGGAAGAGAGCCAAAAGTTGTGACCAAAGTCTTTAACAAAGGCAAGCGTAACGAAAAAAAGGTGAGCGTAGAGCTATTCCCCTGGGAAAAACTAGAAAGTGTAGAAAAAGTGAAGAAGGCCTTTAAAATTAAATAAGCCTCATCAACTCAAGAATCCCGGCCGCAAGCCGGGATTTTTTTTAGTTGAGACATCAAAAAACATATTTAAGCAGCTGAAAAAACTGCCTACCATGGAGAATTACTACTATAGGACCAAAAAACAAATAAAACCCACATGGTAATATCTGAGGGTTTACCTTGCTTTGAAAAAAAAACACCCGTCACGAAAATTAATTTCCAAAACGGGTGATTAAAACCTGAAAAATTCTGACAGACTTGGAGCCAGGTAACAGAGACTCAAAAAAAAGCTAGTTAAAATACTTGCTCTTCCAGGT
>JBEGML010000095.1:0-5993 GCA_041183145.1 Bacteroidota bacterium
GTCAGTAATCCTGCAAAAAGAAAATTTCTATTCCCACCTTTAAGTACCAGATAAATACTGAAAATTATGCAGGCAGTACTGAAGCTTTCAGTCATCAGGCAGCCATCAAAAATGGAGACATAGGTACTGATCAGATATAGGAGATAAGTCGAATAGAAAAAGATTTGATGCTTAAATAACTTAAGTGCTATCAGAGCCAGAACATAAACCGAAATGCCTGAACATAAGAGCTGAAGAATGACCAGCGAATTGAGCGCCGTGCTCTGATCAAAAATCAGTCGCAGCAGGAAATAGGGTGCTCCATATCCCGGCATTCTGAAATCATCAAACTTGGTAATCATCAGCGTTTGGGAATAGTCATATGGCTGAATGCCATACTCCCCGTTTCTGATAAAGTTCTCAATGGGCTCAATATAACTGGTGGCATCTCCGCCGTCAAACGCAATAGACTTGTAATACTGATTTGTTTCAGCGGCAATGTCTGTTCTAAGAAGAAAAAAAAACACCTTTACAAACAGCGAAATAGCAATCCACAAAAGATATTTGTTTGGTTGAGCGAAATGTGGCTTTTTCATCTTTTTACAGTCAAATTTTTATCTGCCTGGCTCTCAAAGATAGTGATTCAGACCTATGTAATATTCCGGATATTTTCTTCTACATGAATGCCTTCAGGTTGTTTTGGGTATTAAATACAAACACGACAAATAGATTCCAGGGAATTTTATCAACCATATTCTTTGATAGAAACTTTACAAGCTACATATTTTATTGTTGAGCTATATCTACATTTGTCGCATGGACTTTCAGATCCTTATCTCTAACCTCACCAATCCAACCCTCCTTTTTTTCCTTCTTGGAATTTTCGCAGCTGTGGTAAAAAGTGACCTCGAGATTCCTACACCCACCATAAAATTTATCTCTCTCTACCTGCTTTTTTCTATCGGATTTAAGGGCGGTCAGGAACTAGCACATCACGCTTTTACTGCAGAAATTTTATGGTCAATGCTCTTCGGATTACTTATCGCCTTTGTGATTCCACTTTACGTATTTTTTGTTCTGAAAAGATGGTTCAGCACTTCCGATGCAGGTGCAGTTGCAGCAGCTTATGGTTCAGTAAGCGCAGTAACCTTCGTGGCTGCCGGTAACTTTCTGGAGTATCAGCAGATGCAATTCGGCGGACATATGGTAGCGGTAATGGCACTCATGGAAGCCCCGGCTATTATTGCAGGGGTTATTCTTATTATGCGTTATGACAAGGAGAAAGACGAACAAACACATACTTCAGGTCTGGGCGGTATTGTCAGACATTCTTTTACTAATAGCAGCGTATTGATGGTAATGGGTAGCCTTATTATCGGTCTTATTTCCGACAGTAAGCAGGCCGAGGGTATCAAGCCTTTTACTACCGATATCTTTAAGGGATTTTTAGCTATTTTTCTTCTTGAAATGGGCATGGTAACGGCACGAAGATTCGCTGCATTCCGCCAGTACGGAGCCTTTGCAACAATCGCCGGAATTATTCTTCCTGCTTTGAATGGCTCTCTGGTTGCATGGTCAAGTATTCTCGTAACAGATGATACAGGCAACAGGTTCATCTTCGCCATTCTTGCTGCATCAGCTTCTTATATAGCCGTTCCTGCCGCAATGCGTCTGGCAGCCCCCAAAGCCGACCCCGGTTTGTATATCCCTATGGCGCTCGGCATCACCTTCCCTTTCAATATAACGCTCGGAATGCCTCTCTTCCTCGGAATTATTCAGCATACCTGAATAGGCCATCTACCTGCTGAACATCACACAAACTAAATTCGATCATTTGAATTCCTCCGCTGCTTCCGCGAAAAACGAGAAATGGATTCTCTTCACTCTCGCTCTTATACAATTCACCAATATCATGGATTTCATGATCATGATGCCGCTTGGCCCTCAGCTAATGCGAACCATGAATTTCGGTCCTGCAGCCTTCAGCTCTGTTGTCAGTAGTTACACCATAAGTGCCGCTTTTTTTGGATTCATCGGCGCATTTCTGATAGATCGTTTTGATCGTAAAAGAGCATTAAGAACATCTTATCTGGGTTTCACAATTGGCACGCTATGCTGTGGTTTGGCTCCCAACTATTTCTTGCTTATTTCTGCCCGTGTTCTCACCGGTGCTTTCGGCGGTGTATTGGGTGCTCTCGTGCTGTCTATCGTAAGCGATCTTATCCCTTCAGAACGTCGTGGTCGTGCAATGGGAAAGGTAATGATGGCTTTTTCCGTTGCTTCAGTTTTCGGCGTTCCTTTCGGATTGTTTCTCGCTAATGAGTTTTCATGGAATGCTCCTTTTGTTTTTCTGGCAATAGCCAGCCTCATCGTCGGATTTTTTATCGAGAAGAATATTCCTCCGGTTAATGCTCATTTAAATCCCGAAAAGCCCCGACCATCACCTATGCAGATGATACAAAACGTTACACGTGATCAGAATCAGTTACGCGCACTGGGTATGATGGCATGCCTCATGTTAGGTCAGTTTTCTATTATCCCTTTTCTTAGTCCGTACATGGTTTCTAATGTTGGCTTCACCGAGCAGCAACTGCCATATATTTATCTGTTCGGTGGTATTGCCACCATGATATCTATGCCACTCATTGGCAAACTATCAGACAAACACGGAAAACTAAGAATGTTTACTATTGGCATATTTGTTTCCGCGGTTCCTGTTCTTGTCATCACCAATTTGCCCCGTGTATCCATCACTGTCGCGCTTTGCATGACAACCTTTTTTATGATCTTCATCTCCGCCCGCATGGTACCTGCTTCTGCACTGGCTTCCTCTGTGGCACCTCCGGCATCACGCGGAAGCTTCATGAGCTTTCAGTCTTCTGTACAGCAACTATTCTCCGGAATAGCCTCTCTACTTTCAGGTATCATCGTGGTAAAAGCACCTGAAGGTCAATTGTTAAATTACAATTGGGTAGGCATGCTTGCAGTATGTTTTGGTTTTATAGCCTTGTTTTTGGCAAGAAAGGTGGTATCGGTCTCCTGATTCGGCAGGATTTTTTTGTGTAGAACCACTTCCTAACTTCAGGATTAATTTTTCGTTTCTGTCATTATCTCAAGTTTACCGAACAACATTTCTGTCAATTATCCTGTCGTATAATTACGCATGCTTTGTCAATAATTTTTACGCTTTGATTTTTTATTTACTCCTCAGGAAATTAAAATTTCGCTGCATCCCCTTTAAGCCGGTTCTCGACAGGGCAGAGCGTCTAAACTTTTCTTTGAAGATCTCTTCGGTAATTTCAAACCACTCCTGCTCGCTCATCTCTTGCTCCGGCATGGGCTCGAAAGCTTCGTTGTTGTGAGGTTTTGAAAAACGGTTCCACGGACATACCTCCTGACAGATATCGCAACCGAAAACATAACCTTCCATCTTCTCTTTAGCCCACAAGGGCAGGGCCTCTCTTAACTCAATGGTGAGATAAGAAATACATCTGCTCGCATCAATTTGCTGAGCACCAATCAGCGCATCAGTTGGGCATGCATCCAGACATCGGGTGCAGGTGCCGCAATAATCTTTAACCGGACCATCAGGCTCAAGGTCCAGATCCAGAATGCACTCTGCAATGAAAAACCAGGATCCTGCCTGTTTGTTAATTAAATTAGTATGCTTGCCAATCCAGCCTAAACCAGAGCGCTTCGCCCAGGCCTTATCCATCACAGGTGCCGAATCTATAAAAATCCTGCCCCCTATTTCGCCGATCTCATTTTTTAATTCCTCAAAAAAAACCTTCATCATTTTTTTAATCACTTTGTGATAATCTTCTCCGTAAGCATATCTCGAGATTTTGCCTTGGCTTTTCTTGTTTACCTCTTTAGGGGTGTAATTAATCAAAAATGAAATTACCGATCGAGCCCCGGGAACCAGCAGACGAGGGTCGAGCCGCATATCGAAATGCCGCTCCATCCAGGTCATACTACCCTGAAAACCACTTTTAAGCCAGGCCTCAAGTGAGGGTGCCTCCTCTTTTAAAAACTCAGCTTTTGATATGCCGCAATAGTCGAACCCATGCCGCCGCGCAAGTTGCTTCACTTTCACAGACCGCTCTCGCGACAAAAGTTCTCTCTGCATCATGAGCCAAAAATACCCTCAAAATGGTATACCAGTATCTTTCTTGTGATTCTATGTTTGCACCCTATTTAAAATGCTTCTAAATAATGAACGTTTTGCTCCTGGCCGCCTTGTTGCTTGTTCGCCCCGAACCGGGAGATTCCGCACTGTTTAACCTCATTGGGAACGACAGTGTAAAATCTTTAAACCTCATTCATATAGAGTCTGAAAAGAATACTTTTTCGGTGCTACCGCTTCAAAACGGAACATTAAATGCCCTGTTTGACGGCAAAAAGACCCAGGTGCTGCAGTTAGGACGAAGCGATGCTAATTTAGCCCTGAACTCGGTAAGGCAGGCAATGGCCAAAGTTCCGGGCCTGGCAATATGGGAGAACGATGGCAGTGGTTTGCAGATTGGAGTGGGCTCAAGAGGACTCAGCCCCAACAGAAGCTGGGAATTTAATGTCAGGCAGGATGGTGTTGATGTAAGCGCCGATGTTTTCGGTTATCCTGAGGCTTATTACAATCCACCGCTTGATGCTGTTGAACAGATACACTTCATTCGTGGTTCCGCTGCCCTGCAGTTTGGCTCACAGTTTGGAGGTGTACTTAACTACGCTATTAAAGAACCTGATACCTCAAAAAGGGTAGGAGTGGAGCTGAAAAATACTCTTGGCTCTTACGGCATGACCTCTTCCTTTACCGGTATTGGCGGTAAGATTGGAAAAACAGAATACTACACCTTCTACAATTACCGTCGCGCCGATGGCTGGAGGCAAAACAGCAAGTATCTGGTGCATAATGCCTATGCCATGCTTCGGCATCGTTTCAATAACAAGTTTTTTATAGCCACCACGCATTCCTTTCTTTATAGTGAAGCACAGCAGTCAGGCGGTCTCACCGATGCGCAATATGCAATAAATCACCGCAACAGCACACGTGCAAGAAATTGGTTTAGCATACCCTGGTATATTCCCACACTTGAGTTTAATTATCGACCGTTTGCAGCTACCTCGGTACAGTTCAAAGCATTTGCACTAATTGGAGAAAGGAACAGCATAGGTATTACAAGGCCTGTAAATATGGCCGATAGCGCTTCATCCGTTAACGGAGCTTTGGCAAGCCGTCAGATTGATCGCGATCGCTACGAAAATGCCGGCGCAGAACTCCGTATATTACAAGAATGGAAAACAGGGGCTCTGCTGCACACGCTTTCGGCAGGATTGAGGTATTTCAGCGGTTATACCTCACGCAGGGGAATAGGTCGAGGAGATCGGGGCTCAGATTTTAATCTCAGTTTACAGCCTGATCCTTTAATTGGTTACTCCGGTAATCTTCTCTTTCCACGAAACCTTAATCTCAACACACAGAATATTGCAGCTTTTGCGGAGCATGCATTCGGTATAGGCAATTGGAAAATCATACCCGGTGTTCGTTATGAGTTGATTAACAATCGCATCGCAGGCAGATTAAATTACAGTAACAATTCTGAAGTATTGCTTGCAGAGGAAAACAGAAAGAGAGGCTTCTTACTCGCCGGTGCTGCTGTGCAGGGCGAGATCATTCAGGGATTACAATTGTATGTGAATTGGTCTCAGGCATATCGTCCCGTTACTTTCGCCGAATTTACCCCGCCCGCAACAAGTGATATCATCGATCCGTCACTTCAAGACAGCAAAGGCTATACTTCGGATATCGGTATAAGAGGTCAGTTTAGTAAATGGCTGCGTTATGATGCCGGAGTATTTTTAATTCAATATGATAATCGCATTGGAACCATCCAAAAGACCAATGAAAGCGGAATAGTCTATCAATACCGAAGCAATGTGGGCTCCAGCGTATCGAAAGGAATAGAGCTTTATCTTGAATCTGATCCCCTTCAGGCCTCGATGCCTCAATGGAATGC
>JBEGML010000096.1:0-3561 GCA_041183145.1 Bacteroidota bacterium
GTGCACTGGCCTTTGGATTTAGTTCTTATTTCTTTGAGTTGATAGAAGCCGGCCACAACCCGAAAGGATATGCAATGGGTTATATGGCACCTGTAGTAATGGGAATGTTGATGGCGTACCGAAAGTATCCATTTGCCGGAACCGCTGCTTTTGCGATTGCTTTGGCCTTGCAGCTATCCATGAATCACCTGCAGATTACCTATTACACCGCCATGCTTGCGATTTTTGTTGCGGGTGCTGAATTCGCTTATGCCTTGAAAAATAAGACCATGCCCGCATTTGTAAAATCAAGCGCATTGCTTGCATTGGCTGCTGTGCTGGCTGTTGGACCCAATCTTACCAATTTGCTGGTGACCCAGGAGTATGGTAAATATTCAACCAGAGGAAAATCAGAGCTCACCGACAATGCAGAGAATAAGACCACAGGTCTTGATAAAGATTATGCAACACAGTGGAGCTACGGTATTTCGGAAAGTTTCTCCTTGATGATACCTAATTTCAAAGGCGGACAGTCACAGGCCATTCAGCAAAACAGCAAAGACGCCCTTAAGGATGTTGATCCTGATTTTGTGCAATATATAGGGCAGATGAATCAGTATTGGGGTGATCAGCCTTTTACCTCCGGGCCGTTTTATGCGGGTGCTTTCATCATATTTATGGCAGTTCTTGCGCTATTTCTGTCGGGCGATCGGCTCAGATTCTGGCTCCTGGGTGCTATTGTTTTATCTTTTATGCTGGGATGGGGAAAGAACCTGATGCCTGTTACGGATTTTTTCATGGATTTTGTTCCGGGCTACAATAAGTTCAGAGCAGTGAGCATGACATTGGTGATTGCTGAATTTTGCATACCACTTCTAGCGGTGCTGGGATTAATGGAGGTTCTCAAAAATCCTGCTATCATCAGAGAAAAGCAGAAGTTGTTCTTATTGGCGTTTTCACTAACTGCCGGTCTTTGTTTGATTTTTTATGCAGCGCCCACTGTATCGCAGGATTTTTTTTCTGATGTAAATGATGATTACAATATCACTGTAAATCAGCTCAAGCAAAGTAATTTTAATGAGGAACAGATTAGCCGTTTTATGGGAGGTATAGAGACTGCCCGCATAGCGATATTCAGGTCAGATGCCATTCGAAGTTTTCTGTTCATTCTTGTAGGTGCCGCAGCTTTATTTATTTATTCGCTCAAGCCATACAGTAAATCATTACTGCTGGGCGGTCTTGCCTTTCTGGTTTTTATTGATTTATGGACGGTGGATCACCGGTATCTCAACAAGGAGAGTTTTGTGTCGAAAGCCTCCATGGATGTTCCATTTTCTCCTTCAGCCGCAAATGAGATGATTTTGAAAGATCCTGATCCGAATTTCCGGGTGATCAATGTGGCGGCGAATACCTTTAACGACGCTTCAACCAGTTACTTCCACAAAAGTATTGGTGGTTATCATGGCGCCAAATTAAAGCGTTATCAGGAGCTCATAGAATTTCAGATTTCAAAGAACAACATGAAGGTGCTGAATATGTTGAATGCAAAGTACTTCATTGTTGCAGACAAGCAGAGTCGTGAGCCTGTGGCACAAATTAACTCCGGCGCTTTGGGTAATGCCTGGTTTGTAAAGGAAATAAAGTGGGTGCCAAATGCGGATGAAGAAATAAAAGCTCTCACTGATTTTGAGCCCTCTAATACTATTGTGGTGGATGAACGTTTTCGCAAAGATGCCGAAAGTAAATTCACTTATGATTCAAATGCCAGCATAAAACTGAGTTCTTACAAGGCTGATGAGTTGGTTTACAATTATCAATCTTCGGCGCCTCAGATGACGGTATTCTCTGAGATATTTTATGACAAAGGCTGGAACGCCTACATAGATGGAAAGCTGATGCCGCACTTCAGGGCAAATTATGTGTTACGAGCTATGGTTTTGCCGGCCGGGAACCACAAAATAGAATTCAAATTTGAGCCGCAGTCTTATTTGCTGGGAGAAAAACTTTCTCTTGCAGGCTCTGTACTTTTATTTGTTTTTGCTGCTTCTTTGTTGTTTGTACAGTTCAGGAAGGGCAAGGCTCTTGTGAAGGGTTCTTGAAGAAGGTTCTGATCATCAGTTACTACTGGCCTCCGGGTAGCGGAGCCGGTGTGCAACGTTGGGTTAAGCTCAGTAAATATCTTTCTGATGCGGGTGTTGAAACGCATGTACTTACCGTTAATCCTGAACAGGCCAGTTATCCGGTGCGTGATGAGAGTCTGCTTCTTGAGGTAGGTTCCCGGGTAATTCTTCACCTTTGTGATACCCGGGAATGGTTTAAAGCTTATGCAAAGATCAGCGGCAATGAAAAAATTCCATTTGCAGGTTTTGCCGGTGAAAAGAAACCCGGATTATTTCAATATGTCTCAAGATTTATAAGGGGTAATTTTTTCATTCCTGATCCCCGAAGAGGATGGAATCAATTTGCTCTTGCCAAGGCAATTGAGATTGTAGAAAAGTTTAATATAAAAACGATTGTAACTACCAGTCCGCCTCACAGCACCCAGCTTGTGGGTTTAAAACTTAAGGAGAAGCTGGGAATTGAATGGATTGCTGATTTAAGAGATCCCTGGACTGATATATATTACTACAAGAAATTTTATCATCTGGCCTATGCTCGTAATCTGGACAGATATTACGAGAGAAAAGTGCTTGAAACTGCAGACAGGGTTTTAGTGGTAAGCAAAGACATCAAGCGGCTATTTTCGGGCAAGTCAGCGAAGATAGATGCCTCGAAGATAAATGTCCTGCCGAACGGATACGATGAAGCTGACTTTCAATTTCAAAAAAAAGAAAAAAGAAGTCTTTCATTTTCTGTGGCGTACATCGGAACATGTACTGCTGAATATCCTCTTGATTCTTTTCTGCCAGTGGTAAGTGAATTTTCTAAGTTGCAGGTTATGAACCTTTCGTTTACGGGTTCGGTTTCACATCCTGAACTCGAGAAATTCAGCCAAATTCCGGGGGTTAAACTTCAATTGAACGGATATGTAAATCATGCTTCAGCCATTGCTGCAATGACTGAAGGAAGTGTATTGTTGTTGCTGATACCTGAAACAGCTGACAATAGGGGAATACTTACCGGAAAGTTGTTTGAATACCTTCGCAGTGGTTCGCCTGTTCTTGGAATTGGGCCTGTTGATGGAGATGCTTCTGCTATTCTTATCGAAACCGGCGCCGGTAGAATGTTTGCGCCGAAAGACACAGCGGGTATGATTGATTTTCTGAGTCAGGTTTTGCAGGGAAAAAAACAGGAACGCAACCTAGCTGCCATTGAGAATTATAGCCGCGAAACCCAGGCGAGGCTGATTGAGAAATGGATCGTGTAGGATGATGGAATTTTTCAGATTTTGCCATTTATTCGAATGTTGCTTGAATCAGTGAACTTAATTTCTTTTGGCATATTTTTTGAAAGCGCAACCCAACCGTGTAACAGAAGGCTTTATGTTTAAGCGTCCTCATATTTATAAATTTCTGTTGTTGGGATTCATCTGTTTTCACTGGCAAGCTGTTTATTCCCAGAAACTTGAAATCAGAATAAGCA
>JBEGML010000097.1:0-2507 GCA_041183145.1 Bacteroidota bacterium
ATCATTACCTGCGAAAATGACGTTAGGGTTATTTTTATTAATGACGAGCGTATGATTGTCGGCATGCACAAATAAGGAACTAAAAGGGGAGTAGTTCCAGGCAGATATCTGTCCCCAGCCAGTTGTGTTGGAGTATTTATAAAGATCGAGACCTCCTATATAAATTCGTTCCTTGTCAGTTGGGTGCACGGCTATGCAGCAGTTGTAGTCACCTTGTTCCGCAAGAGGTTGGAAGGCAGCAGTTCCGGCAGGAGCGATTGACGTGAAGGTAAGCGCACCGTTGGTGGATTTCCATACCCCTGCGAGTCTATAGTTTCCTGTTTGCGCTCCAATAGCATATACAGTTGAGCTGTCAGAAGGTGCAATTGCAATTTTTAGATTTGATAGAGAGGCAGGTATGCCTAACTGGGGGTATCCGGCTGAATTGACAGATCTGTTTTTAAAAGTCTGGTTGGAACCGTAATCATTTGAAATCCACATCTGATAGTTGAGGGAAACAATAACTTTTTTTCCGTCGGCTGATAGAGCAATGTCATTACAAGGAGATGTAACCGGTTGTCCTGAGTTATTTTTAACGGGATTAATCCAGGTTTGACCACCATCGTCAGAAATTCTTAACCCTCTTCTTGTGCCGGCATAAATTCTTGAGGAGAAGGCGCTCCCGGCGGGTTGCGCGTTGAGCGCAAAAACATAAGACCAGTCACCGGCATATGTATTGTTATTGTTACCATTTTGTGCAGAGGGCGTTGGGTCTGTAGAGGACAATTGGCTGAAAGAAATGCCATCCGTTGACTTCCACATTCCACCACCAATGCAGGATGAATTTCCTGTTCCGGGTGTTCCGCGAACTGCAAGAAGGTATTCACCGGTTCCGACATAGATAGATCCGTCTGAGGCTTGGGTGATGCTTGAAACCGCGATATTTTCCCACTGATCTGAGATAGGCGTCCATGTTGCACCCTGATTTGTAGACTTCCAAAGACCGCCATCCACACCTCCGGCGAAAATGGTATTCCCTGATGGGTCATGAAAAAGGTCAATAAGCACTGCTCTCGTTCTTCCACCAACATTGTCTGGCCCCATTTCTGACCAGCTGAGCCCCAGGCTGCCACTTTTACGCAATCTAGCCTGTAGGACTTCCATCCGGGCTTGTGCCATTGCCTCTTCAGGAATGAGGCCAGTGATTTGGTTTCTGCGAAGTTTATAGTAGTAGTTGGCAGCTTCCGAAATTGTTTTTTCCTCGATTACTTTCTCTTGAGGTCTTGCTTCATATCTGTTTTGGTTGAAGCGCAAAAAAATAGCAAATGCAGCACAGCAGATTGTTGCGCCGAAGGCAAATAACTTGGTTTTGTTCACCATAATGGCTGTTTATTTTCTTTTCAACAAAGTTAAGTAATTATAGGCAAGAATATTTAGAAAAGATGCTTTTCAGCGTGATAGCTCGAACGCACGAGCGGACCACTCTCAACGTACTTGAAGCCTTTATCCAGAGCAGATTTTTTTAGATCGTTAAATTTATCGGGATGAACAAATTCTTTTACCGACAGATGTTTAGGTGTTGGTTGAAGATATTGACCAATGGTAAGAATATCAACTCCGACCCGCCTGAGGTCGTCCATGGTTTCCATTACTTCTTCTGTTGATTCTCCGAGGCCCAGCATAATTCCGGATTTTGTTTTTATTCCTCCTTCTTTGAGACGTTTCAATACTTCAAGACTGCGGTCGTATTTGGCCTGAATTCTCACCTCTCTTGTTAACCTCCTGACGGTTTCAATATTATGCGAAACAATTTCAGGTTTTACATCAATGATTCGCTGAAGATTTTCCCACTGACCTTTGAAGTCCGGTATCAATGTTTCGAGTGTTGTGCCGGGGCTTACTTTTCGTATTTCATTGATTGTTTCAGCCCATATGATGGAGCCTCCATCTTTGAGTTCATCACGATCAACACTGGTAATGACGCAATGCTTCACTTTCATGAGCCTTACTGACTCGGCAATCCTGCGCGGTTCATCGGGGTCAACGGGCAAGGGTCGACCTGTTGCAACAGCGCAGAATCCGCAAGACCTCGTACAAATGTTTCCGAGAATCATGAAGGTGGCGGTTCCTGCACCCCAGCATTCACCCATGTTGGGGCAATTACCTGACTCACAGATGGTATGAAGTTTGTGTTCTGACACGATTTTTCTGACCTCCATGAATTCCTTTCCGGTTGGAAGCTTTACTCTCAGCCAATCGGGTTTTTTGGGAAAAACCCTAGACCTGGTTTCTTTCTCTTGATTCAGTAATTCCATTTTTTGCCAAAGTTCAGACTCAGATATAGTGATGTGGTGATTGGGTTTGAGGTATTGAAGGCCATTATTGGTAAGGGCCTTGGGTGAAAATCAATAATGATTCCGGTTTCGAGAAATTTGAGGCGCTCGTCCTCATTGACATAGTCAAACTGTAAGCCAAATCTGGCGTAGGCTCCGGGTAGCACGCTTAGTTGGCTTAAGCCTTTTATCCAT
>JBEGML010000098.1:0-2575 GCA_041183145.1 Bacteroidota bacterium
TAGTAGAATAGAAGGGGTAGTATAGATAATGATAGTATTGTTTTTCCACCACTTTTGATAATTGCATAGCATACGGTGCAAAACAATAATCCCGCAGTCAAATTAAGAAATAGCCTTAAGAAGCCATTGGCTTCAACCCTGATTAAATCTAATAGTAGTTTGCCGGTAAATAGAAGAAATCCTATACTCAGAAAAAAAATGAGGATAAGTTCAAATATTGTTCCTGACATTTGCGATTAAAGAATCAAAGCTTAACTAGTGATTTGGTTTTTTTCACTAAATCTAATTTGTTGATTTATGGAACCGCAAAATATTTTGTTTCTTCTAATGAATGAAGAACTTTATGTTTGAGCAGTTTTGCGTTGTTGTGATGGATTTAATGAAGAGGGATTGTTCCTTACCTTCTAGAATATCACCGTTATGGTGCCCGATGTTTTTAAGGGCGCAGTAGGAGATGTGTCGAACTTAACACTTTTGGCAGCTTGTTCTGCCTTTGTGTAGAGGTATTTGCTGTTGGTTGTGGATCCGGGAGAACCGGGAAATGCTGAAATCACGTTACCGTATTTATCTATACTTACCTCAACAACAACAGATCCTTTTTCTTCTGTGAGGTTTTCAATCTTAGGCTTATTAATGATGTTTCTTCCCTTCATGGAATACTTCATGCTGAATTTTCCAACGGTGATGGTTTGCTCATCAGCGCTTTCAACCGGAGCGGTGCCGGAGGTCACTACAGGCATACTCTGTTCAAGCTCTATTCTTTGTAAATCTGTGAGGCTACAGGTCTTGTTAACTCCTTTTACTGAGTAGGTAACAATGCCGTTGGAAAAATTAACCAGCGTGCCGCTTTTCGTTTCCCCGGTTTTAAAAACAAATGTGTGTTGCGCAGTGGCGTTAAGACTGAAAAAAAGTCCTGCCGAAGCTGTGAAGAGGATTAGGTTTTTTTTTATCATAAATCAAGCATCAATTTTGGCATATTTGGCATTAGACTCGATGAAGTCTCGTCTTGGTGGAACCTCATCGCCCATGAGCATGGAGAAAATGCGATCAGCCTCTGCGGCGCTTTCAATGGTTACCTGTCTCAGCGTTCTGAATTCGGGGTTCATGGTGGTTTCCCATAACTGCTCGGCGTTCATCTCTCCTAGTCCTTTGTAACGCTGTATGGTCACAGAGCTCTCTTTTTCACCTGCCATATCTTTTACCGCCGCAAGTCTTTCTTCTTCGTTCCAGCAGTAGCGTTGATCTTTACCCTTTTTAACCAGATAGAGCGGTGGGGTGGCGATATAAACATGTCCGTTTTCTATAAGAGCCTTCATGTAACGGAAAAAGAATGTCAAAATCAAAGTTGTAATGTGACTTCCATCGACATCGGCATCGGTCATGATGATAATCTTGTGATAGCGAAGCTTGGTAATATTGAGCTCTTTACTATCTTCCTCTGTGCCAATTGATACTCCAAGTCCGGTGAAGATGTTTTTTATTTCTTCATTTTCGAAGATTTTGTACATCATCGCTTTTTCTACGTTCAGGATTTTTCCTCTCAGGGGCAGGATGGCCTGAAAGGCTCGGTTTCTGCCTTGCTTGGCAGTTCCGCCTGCCGAATCTCCCTCAACCAGGTATATTTCACACATGGAGGGGTCTGATTCTGAACAATCACTGAGCTTGCCGGGCAGGCCCGTACCTGTTAATACGTTCTTTCTTTGAACCAATTCGCGTGCCTTTCTTGCGGCATGTCTGGCGGTTGCAGCAAGTATTACCTTGTCCACAATCATTTTCGCCTGTTTGGGATTTTCCTCCAGATAGTTTGAAAGCATTTCGCCAACTGCCATGTCTACCGCACCAATAACATCATTATTGCCGAGCTTGGTTTTGGTCTGACCTTCGAATTGTGGCTCTGCAACTTTCACCGATACTACGGCAGTTAGACCTTCTCTGAAGTCATCTCCTGCGATATCGAATTTCAGTTTTGAAAGAAAGCCTGCTTTTTCAGCGTAGGTTTTGAGTGTGCGTGTTAAACCCCGACGAAAACCTGCGAGATGCGTGCCCCCTTCGTGGGTATTGATGTTGTTTACATAGCTGTGTACATTCTCGGAAAATGAGGAATTATACATCATGGCTACCTCAACAGGAAGGCCGAACTTATCGCTTTCAATGTAAATAGGTTCCTGAAGAAGTTTCTCTCTTGTTGCATCAAGAAATTCAACGAATTCTCTTAAACCACCATCCGAATAATAACTGGCAGATTTTACTTCGCCCTGATCGTTTTTCTCTCTGAGATCCGAAATGGTGAGTCTGATTCCTTTGTTAAGGTAGGCAAGCTCTCTCAGACGGGCAGATAGAGTGTCGAAACTGTATTCTGTAATTGTAAAAATACTGCCGTCAGGTTTGAAATGAACCTCGGTGCCACGGTCTTCAGTGAGACCTGTTTGTTTAACATCATAAAGCGGTTTACCGCAGCTGTATTCCTGAACGAAAACTTTTCCTTCACGATATATCGTTGCGCTTAGGTGGGTAGACAGTGCATTTACGCAGCTAACACCAACCCCGTGCAAACCTCCCGAAACTTTGTAGGAAT
>JBEGML010000099.1:0-2969 GCA_041183145.1 Bacteroidota bacterium
TGGTTACTTAAATGCCAGAACATCTCATTTTAGGGTATTGCTTTTTCAATATTGGACACTGATAGGATTTAAAATGTTGATTACTGCAGCGATGCTGATCGTGGGAAGCATTCTGTTAATCAATCAACAACTGAATATCGGACAATTTATTGCATCTGAAATCGTGATCATTATGGTGCTCAATTCAGTTGAAAAATTAATCTTACACTTGGACAAAGTATATGATGTGTTAACATCAGTTGAAAAATTAGCTAAAATAACGGATAAACCACTGGATGAAGATGGCGATCTCATCCTCACAGATAAAGGCAAAGGATTAGAGGTAACTGTACGGGATTTCACTTTCTCTTACCATGATCAACCTGTATTAAAAGAAATCAATTTTAATATTGGATCAGGACAGAAAGTTGCTATAACCGGTGAGGAAGGTTCTGGAAAATCAACTTTACTACGAGTACTTACAGGGGCCTATCATGAATATGAGGGAAATATATTGATTGACCAGATACCCTTACGAAATTATCAATCGGTAAGTGTTCGCTCAAAAACGGGTATTTTACTCAGCCGACAAGATATTTTTCAGGGAACACTACTGGAAAATATCACAATGGGAAATGACGATGTTACTCCTTCAGAAATCATTGAATTATCAAAGCGACTTGGTCAACGGGATTTTATTGAACTATTGGAGGACGGATTCAATACTGAATTGGATCCAGTAGGCAAACGATTATCAAGGAATGTTATTCAAAAAATCTTATTGCTTAGGGCATTGGTACATTCACCACGGTTACTCCTGTTGGAAGAACCCTGGACAAGCTTTGATAGCGATAACCGAACGCTTATAAAAGATTATCTTCTGCGTAATCAAGAAGCTACTGTTCTTGTAGCAACGAATGATTTGGAATTTATTTCAAAATGTGATCTAGTATTCGTGATGAAAGAGGGTAAAATTGTTAATATAACAAAGGGTTCATCTTTTTTGAAAGCTTAATTAAGCAGAATTATGCCAATTGATTTTATAAATAAGGAAACAAAAGAGCAATGTGATGAGCTGAAGCTCACTTCCTATAAGAATGTTTATCGTATCGATAGAAATAGTGGGGTAAAAAAGTGGGTAAGCTGGATATTATTGATCCTCATTCTTGTACTATTTCTTCCATGGACCCAAAATATTCGCGCGCGTGGATCCGTTACAACCTTATATCAGGATCAACGTCCTACTCAATTACCTACCGTAATTGCAGGTAAAGTGATCAAGTGGCATGTGAAAGAAGGTGACTATGTTCGAAAAGGAGATACATTAGTTCAAATTGCTGAGGTTAAGGCAGAATATCTGGATCCAAAATTATTGGATAGGACTAATGATCAATTAACGGCAAAAAAACTTGCTAACGAAAATTATCAAGGAAAAGCAAATGCTGCAGGAATACAAATTGAGGCCCTCTATTCTGCCAGAGATTTAAAATTACAAGAGCTGGAAAATAAGATACGTCAGCAGCAAATGAAGATTAGCAGTGATAGTGCTGAATTGGCTGCTGCACAAAATGATCTCAGCATAAAGGCGGCACAATACAAACGGCAGAAGGTAATGTACGATTCTGGTGTTGCTTCGTTGGTTCAACTAGAACAGCGCAATCAGGCATATCAGGAATCGATGGCTAAAAAAACAAGTGCTGAAATTAAATATACGAACGCACAGCAGGAGTTGATTCGGTTACGCATTGAGCGTAATGGTGAACTGCAGCAATTCGTGGAGAAAATATCAAAAACAGAAGGAGATCGATTTCAATCATTGTCTCAGATACAGACGAATCAAGGTGATATTGCCAAGTTGGAAAATCAATATTCGAATTATTCTATACGAAATGGTCTGTATGTTGTTACGGCCCCTATGGATGGTCAGGTAGTGAATGCTCAAAAAGCAGGTATAGGGGAGATCATGAAAGAAGGAGATATCCTGGTAGAACTAGTGCCTACCAAAATTCAATATGCTGTTGAAATGTATGTCCGGCCGGTAGATCTCCCTTTAGTCAGCAAAGGCCAGGAAGTACGCTTTCTTTTTGATGGATTTCCTGCTGTTGTTTTTAGTGGCTGGCCAAACGCTTCGTATGGCACATTCACTGGTGAAGTATCTGCTGTTGAAAGTTCTGTAAGGAATAATGGAAAATTCAGAATCTTGGTTAAAGAGAAGCAAGGTCAGAAGCCCTGGCCTAAAGAATTGATGATGGGAACAGGTGCAATGGGAATTGCTTTATTAAAAGATGTTCCAGTTTGGTATGAACTTTGGCGAAATATTAATGGCTTTCCACCAGATTATTATCATGTAGATACAAAGGATGATCCTAAAAAATCGTCAGCGAAAAAATAGACCCATGATCAGATTGTTAATGCTGTTTTTTATTGGGTTGCCATTTGTATCAACGGCTAATGACTCCTTGAAGATCCTATCCGAAAATGCTTTTATAGAGATCGTTCGAAATTTTCATCCTCTGGCGAAGCAGGCTCAGCTATTAGTAGATAGAGCAAAAGCTGATCTTATTGCTTCTAGGTCTGGCTTTGATCCTGAGTTCTATGTTTATGCTGATCGTAAAACGTTCGATGGTAAGGTCTATTACGATTATACTAATCCAGAGTTAAAGATCCCAACATGGTTTGGAGTTGACCTTAAAGCCGGATTAGAAGAAAACATAGGAAATTTAGTTAATCCTGAATTATCACCAGGTCGTTCTTCTTATTTGGGGGTATCTCTTCCATTAGCAAAAAATCTGTTGATGGATAAACGAAGAGCTGCATTGAGACAAGCTAAGTTGTTTCGTGACCAAAGTCGTTCTGAGCAATTACTCACGATAAATAATTTACTGATGGATGCGTATGAAGCCTATTGGTATTGGGTTCGTACTTATGAAACATTCATGATCATCAGTGAAACAGTTGCCGTTAATAAGCAGCGTTACGCACTTATTAAT
>JBEGML010000100.1:0-9882 GCA_041183145.1 Bacteroidota bacterium
TTTGAGAAGTATATTGGTCTTGTTGGTAAAAAGGAGAAGGAAATAAAAAAGGCTCGCAGAATGATTGAAATATGCAAAAATGCCAAGGAGTTTACTGCAAAGCCTCTAAATCTTACGTTTGAAAATTTGGGTAGAAAAATTAACTCAGAATTTGCCGACTATTATCCTCTTTTACCTAGTAATGGCTCTATGCTTATTTTTACCACTCGCAGGAAAGGAAATACCGGGGGCGTTTTGGATCCTGATGGTTACTATACCTCTGAGATTTACTATGCAGAAAATAAGGCAGGATCGCTTACCAAGGCAAAAAATATTGGAGTAAAGCTTAATACTGAATTCGACGAAGAGGCGGTTGGTTTATCCCCTGATGGAAAAAATCTGATGGTCTACATTGACCATGAGAACAATTATGGAGATCTTTTTTTGTCTAAATGGGATAAAAAAAGCTATCAGTTAGCAGAAGATGTTGGGCCAACAGTTAATACCAATAGGGTAGAAACGGCCGGGGCTACAAATGAAGATGCAACAGTAATGTTTTTTGCCTCCTTCAAATCCGGCGGAAAAGGAGGAAGCGATATCTGGATGGTAAGAAAATTGCCAACTGGTCAATGGGGTCTGCCTGAAAATTTAGGAGATGAAATCAATACTGAATTTAATGAGGATTTCCCAATGATTGACGCTGACGGGAAAACCCTTTATTTTGCCTCTGACGGATGGAAGACAATGGGGGGCTTTGATGTTTTTAAAAGCGTATATGATTCTGCAACAGCCCAATGGTCAACCCCTCAAAATCTTGGTTATCCGCTCAATGATATGGAGGATAATATGGTGGTCTCTTTTCTTAAAAATCGTCGTTTTGCTTATGTCTCCGCTTATCGTAAAGATGGTATCGGTGATTTAGATATATATCGTGTGATCAATAATAATTTAGAGGCCAAGAAATCAGTTCTTGCCTTAAGAGTTTCCGGAACCGATACTGCAGCGGTGGTTCAGGGAGCAAAAATTACTGTAAAGGCCGCTCCTGCCGATAATGTGTATGGTGAATATAAAACCCGCAAGAATGGCAAGGCCGCGGTTATTCTTGATGGTGGAAAATATAACCTTGTTGTTGAAGCCAAGGGCTTCAAAACACTCAACCGGGAAATAAACGTAGATAATTTATCTCTTGTTACTGAAAAAATTCCCATGAATATTTTGCTGGAGTCTGATGGGTCTGTTGTCGTTGAAAAGAAGGGAAAAGATGGGAAAACAACCTCTAAAACAAAGGAGGGGGGGAAATCAGGAGGAAGCCCCGAAAAGAAAGCCACTCCAGCCAAAAAGTCTCCTTGATAATTTTTTGAATGATACTTAATCTTACACGTCCGGTTGCATTTTTTGATCTAGAAACAACGGGTCTAAATGTTGCCTCAGACAGGATTGTAGAAATAGCTGTTCTTAAAATTCATCCTGCCGGGCTAAAAGAAAAAAAAGAATGGAGATTGAACCCCGGAATTCCTATTTCACCTGAATCCGCCCTCATTCACGGGATTAATGATGAAGATGTTATCGAATGCCCGAGTTTCGGTAGTATCGCGGGTGCCTTACTTAAGTTTCTAGAGCATGCTGACCTCGGCGGCTATAATTGTCTGAAATTCGATATTCCAATGCTCGTGGAGGAGTTCCTTCGCTGCGGATATGATTTTGATATCAGGGGGCGCAAGTGCGTTGATGTGCAGAATATTTTTCACCAAATGGAGCAAAGAACTCTGAAGGCTGCGTATAAATTTTATTGCGGAAAAGATTTAGCCAACGCTCACAATGCAATGGCAGACATTGACGCAACTTATGAAATACTCCTTGCTCAGCTAGAAAAATATAAAGATGTGAAATTTACCGATAAGACCGGTACTGACTATTATCCGGTTGTAAATGACTTTAAGGCACTTCATGATTTTACCAATATCAACAGAAATGCAGATCTCGCAGGCCGTATTATCTATAATGACAAAGGTGAGGAAGTATTTAATTTTGGAAAACATAATGGAAAGAGAGTGGTCGATGTTCTGAAGGCAGAGCCCTCATACTATGCATGGATTCAAAACGGCGACTTCCCTCTCTACACAAAAAAGATTCTTACCTCAATCAAACTGCGGGAGTTCAATAACAAATGAATCCGCAAAGAATCATTTTGATTGGCCCTGCATTCCCCTATCGCGGTGGAATTGCTAATCTCAATGAGGCTTTATTTCGCTCCTTTATTAAACAAGGGCATTCTTGTGAAATTGTATCCTTCAGTTTCCAGTATCCTTCCTTTATTTTTCCGGGATCTTCTCAGTATGACTTTGACCGTAATGCGCATGATATAGTTTCTAAACGTATCATAAATAGTATTTCTCCACTTTCCTGGTTCTCAGCAGCCAGATATATTCTCAGATACAAGCCAGATTTGATTGTAGTCAGATTTTGGCTTCCCCTGATGGGGCCTGCATTAGGAAGCATTTGCAGGTTGGTAAAGAAAAATTTAAATGTCCCAATTATAGGATTAACAGATAATGTCATCCCTCATGAAAAACGCAAGGGCGACAAAATCCTAACCAGATATTTTCTTAGGTCTTGTGATGCTTTCGTAGCAATGTCTGATTCTGTTCTCAGAGATATTGAGAGTTTTGGTATCGTTGCGCCTGGTGTAATGATTCCCCATCCTGTTTATGATATCTTCGGGGAGCCTGTATCGTATGAGGAAGCAAGAGCCTTCCTTGGAATTCCCAATAATCAAAAGATAATCTTATTTTTTGGCTTCATTCGGAGATACAAGGGTCTGGATATTTTGCTGAGGGCAATGGCTGATCCTCAAATAAAAGCTTCCGGAATAAAGTTAATTATTGCAGGAGAATACTATGAAGATGCTGAGTTCTACAATAGACTCATTCAAGAGCTTGGAATTTCGGATAGGCTAATTATTCATACTCACTACATACCTACTAATGATGTTCGATATTATTTTTGTGCAGCCAATTTAATCGTACAACCCTATCATACTGCCACGCAATCTGGAGTAACTCAAATTGCCTATCATTTTTGTAAGCCAATGATTGTAACTCGGGTGGGTGGATTGGCTGAGATGATTGAAGACCGTAAAAATGGATATGCCGTGAATCCGGATCCAGAAGAAATTGCGGCTTCCATTATTGATTATTTTGAAAATAACAGAGAATTTTCCATGACTCAGCAAACATCTGTAATAAAGGAACGTTTTTCCTGGAGCAATATGGTCAGAGGAATTCTTGAATTGGGAAATAAGGTAAAAAATCACTGACTTTCTCGCTATTTTTGTATGATGCAGTTCATCAGGAGTATTTTTTTTTGTTCCACTTTTTGCCTGCTGAACATCCTTGTATTCGCACAGAAGGAAGCCTCATTCAATCAGACAGATGATAAAGGAAGAAAACATGGTATCTACAAAAGATACGGAATTGAAGGTAATTTAAAATATGAAGGCTATTTCGATCATGGTGTCCCAAAAGGAACCTTCCGACATTTCTTTGATGATGGCCAATTGATGGCCGAAAATATTTATGCTCCAGGCGGCAACTCCAGTTCAGCAATTTTTTATCATCCCGGAGGAGTTAAAAAAGCAGAAGGTATGTTTGTGAGCGAAAAGAAAGATAGCCTTTGGATTTATTACAATGAAAAAGGTCAGAAAATTGCCCAGTCTTTTTATTCAAAGGGTAAGTTAAACGGGAGATCAATCTCCTATTATGAAAACGGACAGATTAATGAGGATATTCAATATAGATCAGATGAAAAGCATGGACCGTACAAGACATTTTTTCAAAATGGAAATTTAAAGGAGGAGGTAAATTACCAGACAAACCTGCGAGAAGGCAAGTCAATGGTATTTCATCCAAATGGCAAAAAGGCGTCCTCCGGTCAGTATAAGTCTGGTATAAAAGAAGGACCATGGTATTATTACGAAGATACCGGCTTGCCCTTGTTTTATGAGATTTACAAGAATGGCAACCTGGAGGTGAAAAATTACCAAAATGGCGAGTTCGAAGAGCAATTCTCCAATGGTACACCAAAAAGTAAATACAGATACAAAAACGGTAAAAAAGACGGACCATTCGTTGAATTTCATGAAACATCGTATTTCAAACTTGAACGTATTGAAGCTCATGATGGTTATCCCGAAGAGACCGTTCAAAAACTATATGGCCTTCAGAAAAGAGTAACAGGAAATTATAAGAACGGAATGGAAGACGGCATTTTTGTCTACTATTCGAAAGACGGCAAGATTGAAAGAAGAATTAAATTTATTGAAGGCAAGGAGGTGCCACAGCCATGACCTCAAAGGGTAGAGTATTGGTGGCTATGAGTGGTGGGATTGATAGTAGTGTGGCTGCTTTGCTCCTGCACCGTCAGGGGTATGAGGTTATTGGTATAACAATGAAGACATGGGATTATGCCGGCGCTGGTGTTGGAAAGAGGGAAACAGGCTGCTGTAACCTCGATAGCATAAATGATGCAAGGTTCCTGGCAGTGCGTTTGGGTTTTCCTCACTACATACTTGACATTAGGGCAGAGTTCGGAGAGAGAATCATTGATAACTTCGTAGGTGAATACCTTTCTGGTCGTACTCCCAATCCTTGCGTTTTGTGCAATACATACATCAAGTGGGATGCTTTGTTAAAGCGTGCTGATCAGTTGGGTTGTAAGTTCATCGCTACGGGACATTATGCCCGAATAAGGCAGGAAAATGGCCGATATGTGGTCTCAAGAGGTCTTGATGATACAAAAGATCAGAGTTATGTACTTTGGGGTCTATCGCAGCAAGATCTTGCGAGGACTATTTTCCCTCTTGCAGACCTTAATAAATCTGCTGTTCGGGAAATAGCCAGAGAGGCAGGTTTTGAGGATTTGGCCACTAAAGGTGAATCTTATGACATCTGCTTCATTCCCGATAATGACTATCGGTCTTTCCTCAAAAAAAGAGTTCCCGGTCTTCAGGAAAAAGTTACCGGTGGAGATTTTAAGGACACCAAAGGAAATATTATCGGGAAACACAAAGGCTATCCATTTTACACAATTGGTCAGCGAAAGGGCCTGGAAATAGCTGTGGGAGAGCCATTATTCGTTGTGGATATTCATCCGGGTACCAATACAGTTGTTTTGGGAAAGAAAGAAGATCTTGAAGAACAGGAGATGTGGATTAAAGATTTTAATCTCATAAAGTTTGAATCCATTTCAACCGAAAAATCCTTTATTACCCGCATTAGGTACAAGGATCCCGGCACTCCGGCGATAATCAGACAAGATGGCCATAGGTTGAAAGTTTTGTTTGAAAGGAAGGTGAATGCCATTGCACCAGGGCAGTCAGCCGTTATTTATGATGGAGATGATCTGGTTGGAGGAGGCATCATTGAAAGAAGAATATAATATGAAGAGAATTTATTCCGGATTTCTTTTCGTTTTGTTTTTGTTTTCTGCCTGCACTAAAGAGAAATCAACAAGCCCTATTGATCCTGGTCTCGGTTATTTTCCTGTATCTCCCGGTAATTACCGGATTTATAAACTCGACTCCTTATTTTACAATGATTTTACGTCAGTCGTTGACACATTTAGATTTCTGGTCAAAGAAATTATTGGTGAGGAGTTTGTCGATGGTGCCGGAGAAAAGCGTAATCGGCTTGAACGATATTACAGGAAAAATGTCTCAGAAGAATGGAAAATAGCAGATGTTTGGTCTGTTGTTTTGAATAATAGTTATAGCTCCATCACAGAGGAAAATATCCCGCTTGTTAAACTTTCTTTTCCGGTATCAAAAGGAAGGGAGTGGAATGTGAATGCATTCAATTCCAGAGAACCTTCAAATGGTTTTTATGAATTCATTGATGTTCCTCAAACAATCGATGGTGTTTATTTTGAAAAAACCTTGCGTGTATCAACACCTTCTGACTCTAATCTAATTATTACGAAATTCTCCTTTGAGGAATATGCCTATGGTATAGGTATGATTCACAAGCGCTATTGTTCTTTGGAGGATCGAGACTCTGTAATTGATTTTTCACGACCTTTACGTGCTCGGGCTGATTATGGTTTTGATGTCACCTACACACTCATTGAGTATGGTAAAAAGTAAAATAGTTCTCCTTTTTTTAGCTTTCTTGCATTCGGTAAACCTGTTCTCTCAGGGAGTCGCACCATCGCGTTTTCTCGTCCGATTCACTGACAAGAATGGCACACCTTTCACTACCACTAATCCAGCATCATTTTTGTCTCAGCGTGCTATCTCCAGAAGATTAGCGCAGAACATAAGTGTAAACTATAGTGATCTTCCTCCTGTTCCATTTTATATTGATTCGCTAGTCGCTAAAGGTGCGCAGGTCTTAAATGTTTCAAGATGGTTAAATGCAGCCAGTATTTTTACAACCGATTCCAGCGTTATCACCGCTATTCAGAATTTGCCTTTTGTCTCCGGGATTACACCCGTCAGGATGCCTCTCCCGGGTAATCAAGGAAATAAATTTGACATCTATGAATCAGGGGTAGGATCCCGGAAAGTTTTTCACCAAGTTGATTCTTTTCCTCGTTCCCTCAGTTATGGTGCATCCTACGGACAAATATCAATGCTCAACCTTGAATCAATACATGCTCAAGGCTACCTGGGACAAGGTGTTTTAATTGCAGTTCTTGATGCCGGTTTCTTTAATGCTGATATTCTTCCTGCTTTTGATAGTCTCTTTGCGAATGGACAGATTTTGGCGACAAGAGATTTTGTTGATGGCGGTATCAATGTTTTTGATGACCACACGCATGGGATGAATGTTCTTTCTGTACTTGGTGGAAATATTCCCGGTGGCTTGATTGGGTCTGCTCCGGCTGCATCATATCTTTTGTTAAGATCGGAAGATGCAGCAACCGAATTTCTCATAGAAGAGTTCAACTGGGTTGTCGCCGCTGAATATGCTGATAGTTCTGGTGCAGATATTATTTCTTCTTCTCTTGGATACACCACTTTTGATAACGCCTCCATGGATCATGCATATCCCGATCTTGACGGAAATACAGCTCTTGGGAGTCTGGGGGCAGCTTATGCCGCCAGACGGGGTATTCTTGTAGTAAATAGTGCCGGCAATTGGGGCGGCTCTGCTTGGAATTACATTGGCGTGCCGGCTGATGCTGATTCAATTATTGCAACGGGTGCTGTTGATTCACTCGAAATCCTTGCTGGTTTTTCATCCAGAGGTCCCAGCGCAGACGGAAGAATTAAACCCGATGTTTCTGCTCAGGGAGTTGATGTGGTTATGTCTGCTTCATCCGGCCAGATTATGACAGGTAATGGGACATCCTTTTCATGTCCTCTCGTTGCGGGGGCTGCAGCGTGTCTCTGGCAGGCAAATCCAAATCTCTCTGCGATGCAGCTGAGACAAGCAATTATCCAAAGTTGCGATCAGTTCAGTACTCCAGACAATAATAAAGGTTATGGTGTTCCGGATTTTAGTCAAGCGCTGTTCCTGTTGAATGGAAAAAAGTTTACGAACCCTGGAAAGGATTTAATTACTGCTTGTTACCCTAATCCGACATTTTCAGATATCCATCTTTCATTATTTTCATCGCAAAATCAAAATATTCGTATTCTTTTGTGCGATTTATCCGGACGCTGCATTGAAGAAATAAATGTAGAGGCAGGAGATAAGAATTACCATCATTTTAGGGTTCAGATGAATGATCTATCTTCCGGTTTATATCTATTAAGGATCGGTTTCAGGGACTCAGAGCAAATATTGAAAATTGTCAGACAATAGCTTTTTCAAAAGACTGCGGTTTAGTTTTTTTTCGAGGCTGCAGTTTTACTTCAGTGCTCAAAATGCTCATGACCTACATTCGCCTTTTGCCTTCGATTTTTATTGCCGTATTCTGAAGGGTGATGATAAAAAAAAGCGAGTTTTTTTTGAAAGGATTGAGAACAAAAGACGCGAGTTTTTGAAATCTGATACTGCCTTATGCGGAGCTGAATATGGTGCGCTTGGAAACGGATCACTGATACGGGAACGATTAGGTGCTTTGGCGGCGATTTCATTAAAAAGTCCCTCCCGGGCGCGTTTGATTTCACGCATAGCATCCATGAATTCAGCCGGTGTTATTATTGAGTTAGGTACTTGTCTTGGTCTGACTACAGCTTATTTAGCGAGCACTTTGCCGGATTCCAAAGTTATTTCTCTTGAGGGTAATCATGCCCGGGCTGATATTGCGGCATCTTTGTTTGCTGAGCTAAACCTACTCAATATTCATCTTGTAAAAGGAGAATTCAGTGAAGAACTGCCAGCAATACTTAATAAAATACAGCTCGTCGATTTTGTTTTTTTAGATGGCAATCACAAAAAGGCACCTACATTAAAATATTTTGAAATGATAAAAAAAAAGGTGCATCAGGATACTATAATAATTGTTGATGATATACGCTGGTCTCCTGAGATGTTTGATGCTTGGCAGCAAATAACTTCGGATGATCTAGTGCAGACATCGATTGAATTATATGATATGGGAATTTTATTTTTCCGTCAAAATTTTACCAAACACAACTTCAAAATTAGAGGCTAATTTTTTAATCCTCTTCTTCTTCCGTGGAGGAATTTAAAGAGGTGACAGTGTTTTTTGCAGGCTTTCCAATCATTTTGTACGATCCCGCTCCCGATAAAATATTTTTTATTTCGGTCGGATTTTGCAGGAGTTTTTTCGCTTTTAAAACAGCATTATCATTGTCAAGTGTAGATTCAATCTTTCCTTTTTGATAGTAATACCTTGAAGCAATCTCGGATTCAAGTATTTCACTGATTAATTTTTTCTCTCTGAGGAGTTCTTTGGTCTTGAGATTTTTGATCTTATCAAGTATACTTTGGGTAATTTTTTCACTATCATCGATATTCTCCTTTTGCATTGATTCACGTAGGGATTTCAATCTGTCTTCTGTCTCTGTACTATAGTCAAATTTTTCTTTTTTTACCAGGTCGGTAAATGAATTGTAATCTTCATCGCTTATGTTGAAGTCTTTCGCCGGGGATATGATATTATGTTTTGAGAAATAGATGTTTGCATATTTAAAAAATAGATTCTTTTCATAAAGCGCTTCAATAATGGAAGAAAGCGTATCGGGTTTGAGTTCGATATCAGGAAAAATACCAGAACCATCATATACTAATCGATCATTGAGGGTTTTAAATGCACTGATTAATGAGTCGGGAACTTTTTCAACACTGCCATCACTGCGTCTGTTTGTATAGTCAAGAGCCTGAATGCACCTTCCGCTGGGGGTATAATACTTTGCAACTGTAAGTTTCAACATAGAACGATAAGGCAAAGCAACTGTGCTCTGAACAAGACCTTTTCCAAAGGTTCTTTGTCCTATAATTATCCCCCTCTCGGTGTCCTGGATGGCACCTGCTAAAGCCTCTGACGCAGAGGCAGATTGGCGGTCAACTAATACCATTAGAGGAGTTTCAGTATCAATTGGTGGAAATGTTGCTTTATATTCTATGGTGCCTGCTTTTTTATTTCCTTTTTGCGAAACAATTGTGGTGCCCTGTGGTAGAAAAAGATTGCAAATTTTGACGGCCTCCGCCAGAAGGCCACCACCATTTCCTCTTAAATCTAGAATAATTCCTTTTGGTTTAGCCTGACTCTTAAGTTTAATTAGAACATTTTTTACTTCTTTGGAAGCATCATCCAGAAATCGGTCAAGTTTAATGTATGCAATATCATTTTCGAGCATACTGTAAAATGTAACGCTCGGAAATTGAATTAAACTCCGTTTGAAATTTATATTCAATGGCGATTTTACCCCCATCCTGCGGATTTCTAAACTTACAGATGAACCTTGCACTCCTTTGAGCATCTTCGTTATCT